>JAHKAY010000049.1 GCA_018825785.1 Chloroflexota bacterium
AGGGCTTCCAGGGCCACCCTGGCCTTGAACGATGGGCTGTGCTTCCTGCGGCTCTGTTTCATGTCCTGCTCCTCCTATTCGCCTATTCTAGGAGCAGAACCCGCTCTTAACCACCTGTCCGAATTTTGGGGACCACCTCACTATGCGGCCAGGGATGGGTCCTTCACAGCCCCGGTCATTGGCCTCTCCCCATAGCAGGCGTAACGGCAGAGAGGAGCCAGGAGGTTCTTGCTCCACTATGATGCTGCAGTCATTTCTGTCCGGGGGAGCCTGCCCTAATGTCGGGCACCCGGTCTGGCTCTGCAGTCATCGCTAGAAAGCTAATACGGCACCGGCTTCTGGGAAACGCTCCCCAGCGAATGCTATAATTTGGTGCCGGGCAGAGCGGTTCGTAAGAGCTGACCGGCCAGAATGGACGTAGGAGGTGTATTCGTGGCAGGCGGAGCGGTGAGGAAGATAGTGAGGATAGATGAAGAGAAATGCAACGGCTGTGGCCTCTGCGTGCCGGGTTGTGTTGAGGGCGCCCTTCAGGTCGTTGACGGCAAGGCCAGGCTCATCAGCGAGACCTACTGTGACGGTCTGGGTGCCTGCCTCGGCGAGTGCCCCGAGGGGGCTATTACCATAGAGGAAAGGATGGCTGAGAAGTTCGACGAGGAGGCCGCGAAGCAACATGTGGCGCCACAAGCCCCTGCCTGCAGCTGTGCCGGGAGTGCCGTTGGGCATCCTGGGACGCAGACTGAGGCCGAGCGGCTACCCTGTGGGTGTCCGGGCAGCGCGGTGAGGCAGTTTGAAGCCCAGGCAGGAGTTGGGGCCCCGCCAGTTCCACAACCACTGGCAGGGTCAGCTCTGAGCCAGTGGCCGGTGCAACTCACCCTGGTGCCGCCGACCGCTCCCTTCTTGAAGCAGGCCGACCTGCTGCTGGTGGCGGACTGTGTTCCTTTTGCCTACGCCGGGTTCCATCGGGACATGCTCAGGGGGCATGCCCTGTTGGTGGCGTGTCCCAAGCTGGACGACTTCCAGGCCCACCGGCAGAAGCTGACTGAGATTCTGCGGCAGTCCGGGGCAAAGAGCCTGACAGTGGTTCACGTTGAGGTGCCATGTTGTCATGGACTGGTGCACATGGCGCGGGAGGCGATGCTAGCCAGCGGCAGGGCCATCCCGCTAAAGGAGAGAATCATAGGCGTCAGGGGGGAGCTGATATCCTGATAGCCGCAAAGGGCCACAGCCAGAAACACCCGGACCAAATCGCTGAGCTGTTCTCAAAAGGGGCCACCTACCAAGAACTCTTCCGGAAGCTACAAGGCTTTCCGTCCTCAAGTGACAATCCGGCTTCTTGTTGAATCATGCGTCCCACTCTGAGCCTTGCCTAGCGGGCACGAGCATGATAGGCTTTGGTTCTCAAGGCAGGCTACCCGAGTTCAGAGACGCGGGGATCATTGACTGAGGGCGAAGCCAGAATTGAAGACTGTGTTCATAGTGAACTCTCTCGTCACCAGGCACCGAGCTGCCGACCGGAGCAGGCTTGAGAACTATGCAAGGAGCAGCCAGGGACTTGCCTGCGACATCTGGATGACGGAGTCCTGCGGGCAGGCAACCCATCTGGCCAGTGAGGCCATCAAGTCAGGCTACGAGATGGTGGTAGCTGTTGGCGGGGACGGCACGGTCAATGAAGTGCTGAACGGCTTCTTCGAGAACGGCGTTGCGCTCAGCCAAGATGTGACCTTGGGCATTGTTCCACTTGGGTCAGGTTGTGACTTTGCCCGAAGCCTGGGCCTCCCCAGGAAGACAGATGAGGCCATCATGACTCTGGGAAGCAGTCGCGTGAGAAGGATTGATATTGGCAGGGTTGAGTTCCTGAATTTCCGCCGAGAGAGGGAAAGCAGGTTCTTCGCCAACATGGCAGACGTGGGTGCTGGTGGACTGGTGACCCAAAGGGCAGGTCGGGCGCCACGGATATTGGGGCGACGCCCGAACTATGTGTGGGGCATCCTATCTGCCGCGCTGAGCTACAAGGCCAAGTCGATCAGCGTCTCCATTGACGGCGGCGAGCCGACAAGGCTGGCGGTACGGAACTTGATAGTCGCCAACGGCAGGTACTTTGGGCGGGGCTTCCTTCCCGCTCCCCATGCAAGGATCGACGATGGACTGTTCGACATTGTGAACATAGGAGACTTCAGTACTATCGAAGGCGTGTGGCACCTCCCTAAGTTGCGCAAGGGTACGCACCTGGGGCTCGCAAAGGTGAGCAGCTTTCGGGGCAAGAAGGTCGAAGCCAACACTGACGAAGAGGTCCTGCTGGAGATAGACGGTGAGTTGGTTGGAACCATTCCGGCGACCTTTGAGATTGTTCCCGAGGCCGTGAACATCAAGGTGTGATGGCCTTCAGGCACTTTTGCGTCGTCCGCAACATTGCAGGATTGGCCCCGGATTTGCCCCGGTATACCCCAAGGCTGTCAATCATAGGTAGCAGGAACGGCCCCGACGGGGGTCGTGTCAGCTGTTGGTTCGGCCCGCGGCCACGGTGTCCAGCTAGCAGAAGGAAGACACGTCAGCAAAATGTCAGCTAAAACGAAAAAGCCTCCACAGGCCGAACGGCCCGGAGGCTTTTTCAGATATGATTTTTGGTAGCGGGAGTTGGATTCGAACCAACGACCTTCGGGTTATGAGCCCGACGAGCTACCACTGCTCCATCCCGCGCCACCACATCCCAAAAAGTCTGCGCCTCTTTGGGAGCCCTAGAGATAAGGATTTTGCCCCAAGCTGGAGGCGAGTCAAACCCTCGACCATTAGTACAGCTAAGCTTCAAGGGTTACCCCTCTTCCACCTGCCGCCTATCAAGCCGGTAGTCTACCGGCGGTCTTACTCCGCCGAAGCGGATGGGAGAACTCATCTTGGGGAAGGCTTCGTGCTTAGATGCTTTCAGCGCTTATCCAACCAAACATGGCTACCCAGCAATGCCCCTGGCGGGACAACTGGCACACCAGAGGTCTGTCCCCCTCGGTCCTCTCGTACTGGAGGGAGCCCCCCTCAATTCTCCTGCGCCCACCCTGGATAGAGACCGACCTGTCTCACGACGGTCTGAACCCAGCTCACGTGCCGCTTTAACCGGCGAACAGCCGGACCCTTGGGACCTGCTTCAGCCCCAGGATGCGACGAGCCGACATCGAGGTGCCAAACCTCCCCGTCGATATGAACTCTTGGGGGAGATCAGCCTGTTATCCCCGGGGTAGCTTTTATCCGTTAAGCTACGGCCCTTCCACGCGGTACCGTAGGATCACTTTGCCCGACTTTCGTCCCTGTTCGGCTTGTAGGCCTCACAGTCAAGCCCCCTTCTGCCAATGCACTCAACGGCTGATTTCCATCCAGCCTGAGGGGACCTTTGGACGCCTCCGTTACTCTTTGGGAGGCGACCGCCCCAGTCAAACTGCCCACCTGGCACTGTCCCCGCCTGTGGCGGGTTAGGACCAAAACCGAACAAGGGTGGTATTTCACCGTTGGCTCCACCGAGGCTAGCGCCCCAGCTTCATAGCCTCCCACCTATCCTACACATGCCCCATCTCGATCCCATGCCAAGCTACAGTAAAGCTCCACGGGGTCTTTTTGTCCAAGGGCGGGCAGCCCGCATCTTCACGGGCATTTCAACTTCACCGGGTCCCCCGTCGAGACAGCGCTCAGGTCGTTACACCATTCGTGCGGGTCGGAACTTACCCGACAAGGGATTTCGCTACCTTAGGACCGTTATAGTTACGGCCGCCGTTCACCGGGGCTTCAGTTCAGAGCTTCGCCTTGCGGCTAACCCCTCCCATTAACCTTCCGGCACTGGGCAGGTATCAGCCCCTATACCTCAGCTTTCGCTTTGGCAGAGACCTGTGTTTTTGTTAAACAGTCGCCTGAGCCTATTCTCTGCGCCCGCCTTGCGGCGGGACCCCTTCTCCCGAAGTTACGGGGTCAACTTGCCGAGTTCCTTAACGGGGGTTCTCCCGAACGCCTGGGGACTCTTGTCCCCGCCTACCTGTGGCGGTTTGCGGTACGGGCACTCAATGGCCTCGGACACGAGGCTTTTCTTGACGGCGGGACCAGGCCCAGTCGCATTGGGTTGCCCCTCCACTTCCCCCCAGCCCAACCCTTACGGGGGTGGATTTACCTGCCCCCGGGCCAGACTGAGGGACGCACCATGTCCATTGGGTGCGCCGGACCCTTCCCACCGTGTCCCCCCGAGCCATTAAAACGACCATCGAGTGGTGCAGGAATGTTGACCTGCTATCCATCGCCTTCGGCCAAAGCCTTATGCTTAGGCCCCGACTAACCCTACGCGGATTGATCTTGCGTAGGAATCCTTAGGCTTACGGCGGGCGTGGTTCTCACACGCCTTATCGTTACTCATTCCGACATTCTCCCTTCCCTCCCCTCCACCCAGGCTTCCACCTGGACTTCATCGAGGAGGGAATGCTCCCCTACCTCTCACCCAAGGGTGAGACCATAGCTTCGGTGATGGGCTTGAGCCCCGGTAGATTATCGGCGCAGGATTGCTTGACCAGTGAGCTATTACGCAATCTTTAAAGGGTGGCTGCTTCTAAGCCAACCTCCTGGCTGTCTGGGCAACCCCACTTCCTTACCCACTTAGCCCATTCTCAGGGACCTTAGCTGATGGTCTGGGTTGTTCCCCTCTCGACCACGGAGCTTATCCCCCGCAGTCTCACTCCCGGGGCAAAGCGGTGGCATTTGTGGTTTAGTTGGGTTTGGTAAGCTTTTTGCCCCCTAGCCCATCCAGAGCCCTACCTCCACCGCCGGGACCCCGAGGCTGCACCTAAATGCATTTCGGGGAGAACCAGCTATCTCCGGGTTCGATTGGCATTTCACCTCTACCCACAACTCATCCCATGCCTTTGCCACGGCAACGGGTTCGGGCCTCCAGTCGCTTTTCAGCGACCTTCACCCTGGCCATGGGTAGCTCACCCGGTTTCGGGTCTGCTCCCGGCGACCCTCCCACCGAAGTGGGAAACGCCCTATTAAGACTCGCTTTCGCTCCGGCTCCGCGACTTCAGTCGCTTAACCAAGCCACCGAGAGCAACTCGTCGGATCATTCTTCAATAGGCACGCCGTCACCGCCTTGCGGCGGCTCCGACTGCTTGTAGGCCTGCGGTTTCAGGTCTTTTCACTCCCCTCTCGGGGTGCTTTTCACCTTTCCCTCACGGTACTGGTTCACTATCGGTCGTCCGGGATATTTAGCCTTGGGTTGTGGTCAACCCAGCTTCCCACAGGATTCCACGTGTCCCGTGGTACTCAGGAACAGAAGCGGAGCCCCGACCCTTTCGCCTACAGGACTTTCACCCTCTATGGTGGCCCCTTCCAGGGACCTTCGGCTAGAGTGGGGTTTGTAACTCCTTGGGAGGCCCTGGGGCCTCCCCCTCCTGCCCTACAACCCCCCAGGGGCATAGGGCCCAGACCCACTGAGCCCCTGAGGTTTGGGCTCCTCCCCGTTCGCTCGCCGCTACTAGGGGAATAGTTATCTCTTCCTCGGGGTACTTAGATGTTTCAGTTCCCCCGGTTCCCCGCCCGCCTTACGGCGGGCTGCAGGGGCATTACCCCCTGCGGGTTTCCCCATTCGGGCATCCCCGGCTAAGCCTGCTGAGCGGCACCCCGGGGCTTATCGCAGCTTTGCTACGCCCTTCATCGGTCCCGGACGCCAAGGCATCCACCACAGGCCCTTACCATGTTTGACCCGCCCCCAGCTCGAGACAAAATCCTTATTCACTTTTTAAGGTGCAAAAAGCGGCGGATGTCTCTCCGCCGCTGGAGTAAACATCCCAAAGGCTTGCATCAAGAAGTGTTGACTTGTATTTCTACCTCCTTCAAGGCTACCAAAAGTATAATCGCCCCCCTGCGGTCTGTCAAGCCCTGTTGTGGGCCTGGGGGTCAGGTGATAAAATCCTCAGGATGAGGATCCTGGCTACCAACGACGACGGTATCTATGCCCCGGGCCTGTGGAAGCTGGTGGAGGCCCTCTCCCCGCTGGGGGAGGTCTGGGTGGTGGCCCCCGATAGGGAGCAGAGCGGGGTGGGCACTTCCCTCACCCTCCACGACCCCCTGCGCCTCCAGCCGATAGCCCCTCCCATCCCCGGCATCCCTACCTTTGCCGTGGAGGGCACCCCGGGAGACTGCGTGGTGCTGGGCCTGGGCCAGGTGGTGAAGGGAGAGGTGGACCTGGTGGTGGCGGGGGTCAACCAGGGAGCCAACCTGGGAAACGATGTCTACGTCTCCGGCACGGTGGGGGCAGCTTTCCACGGCTACTTCTACGACCTCCCCGCTATAGCTGTATCCGTGGTCTCCTTCAAGGATGTCCTCTATGAGCCCGCAGCCCGCCTGGCCCGCCTCCTGGCCCAGAGGGTAGGCCAGGGGGTGCTGCCCCGGGGGGAGCTCCTGCTCAACGTAAACCTGCCCAACCTGCCCTTGAGCGACATAAAGGGGATGGAGGTGACCGGCCTGGCCCGCCGGGCCTACTCGGACATCATCAAGGAGGGCCACGACGGCAAGCGGGACTACTACTGGATTATGCGGGGCAGGGCGGAGTGGGACGACCAGCCGGGGACCGATATCAAGGCCATCAAAGATGGAAAAATCTCCATCACCCCCCTCCGGGCCGGCCCCGGGGCCAACCTGGTGGCCGGTGTGCTGAAGGAGCTTTGCCCCGAGCTCTTTGAGGCCCTCTTGACAGCAGCCTAGGAAAGCCTATATCATCAAGTTGCCACCGACCCTCGGGCGGTGAGCACAAAGTTAACCCGGAAAACAAGGGCTCGCTTGGATCGGAATGACCGAGACGGGCAAATAGGGGCAGTTTACAGCCCTCCCGGTCTTCCGGGAGGGCTGTCTGTTTTGGGAAACATTAGGTAGCTATGATTAAACTGGGCTTTATTGGGGCAGGGACAGTCGGGACGGCCCTGGCAGTGAGGCTGAGGGAAAGGGGCTACCCGGTGGTGGCTGCCGCCTCCCGCACCCTGGCCTCGGCCCGCAATCTGGCGGAAATGGTCCCCGGCTGCCGGGCCTATGAGGCAGTGCAGGGGGTGGCGGATGAGGCGGAGCTGGTCTTTATCACCACCCCCGATGATGCCCTCGCCGGGGTAGCGGCCCAGGTCCGATGGCACCCGGGGCAGGGGGTAGTCCACACCAGCGGGGCCTGTTCCCTGGATGTCCTGGAGCCGGCCAGCAGGCTGGGTGCCCAGGTGGGTGCCATCCACCCCCTCCAGACCTTCGCCTCCATCCACCAGGCCATAGAGAACCTCCCCGGCTCCACCTTCGCCCTGGAGGCCCAGGGGGAGCTCCTGGGAAAGCTCCGGGACATAGCCCTTGCCCTGGACGGGGATATCGTGGAGCTCCGGGCCGGGGACAGGGTCCTCTACCATGCGGCCGCGGTCTTCGCCTGCAACTACTGGGTGACCCTGGTGAAGCTGGCCGCAGACCTCTGGGGGGGCTTCGGGGTCCCCACCGACCAGGCGGTAAAGGCCCTGATTCCCCTACTGAGAGGGACCCTGAACAACCTGGCCCAGGTGGGGTTGCCCCAGGCCCTCACCGGGCCCATCGCCCGGGGGGATGTGGGGACCATAAAGAGGCATATAGAGGCCCTGGAAAGAAAGGCCCCGGAGCTCCTTTCCACCTACCGGGAGCTGGGGCTGCAGACCCTCCCCATCGCCCTAGCCAAGGGGAAGGTGAATGAAAAGAGGGCCCAGGAAATAGGAACAATCCTAGAGGGGGTGAAACCATGAGGACCATGCTCAAGAGCAAGCTCCACAGGGCAAGGGTTACGGGGGTGAATGTGGACTACGAGGGCAGTATCGCCCTGGACCCCCGGCTCATGGAGGCGGCGGACATCCTACCCTTTGAAAAGGTCCAGGTGCTGGATGTGAACAACGGGGCCCGCTTTGATACCTATGCCATTTTAGGCGGGCCGGGGGAGGTGGGCATCAACGGGGCCGCCGCCCGGCTGGCTGCCAGGGGGGATATAGTCATCGTCCTCACCTATACCGACCTGCCCGAGGAGCAGGCCCACCACCACCGCCCCCGACTGGTCTATGTAGACGAGGACAACCGCCCCAAGGCAAAGGAGGCCCCGTGCCGCGCATAACCATCGCGGAAGTCCGGGCGATGAAGGGGAAGGAGAAGGTCCCCATGCTCACCGCCTATGACTACACCACGGCCAAGCTCCTGGACGAGGTGGGGGTGCCCCTCATCCTGGTAGGGGATAGCCTGGGGATGGTGATGCTGGGCTATGAGTCCACCATCCCCGTGACCATGGAGGAGATGCTCCACCATACCAGGGCGGTGGTGAGGGGGAGCAAGAGGGCCATGGTCATCGGCGATATGCCCTTTATGAGCTACCATATCAGCGTTGCCGAGGCACTGAGAAACGCCGCCCGTTTTATCCAGGAGGGTGGCACCCAGGCGGTGAAGCTGGAGGGGGGAGAGATGATGGCCGAGACGGTCCACCGCCTGGTCTCCTGCGGCATCCCCGTGATGGGCCATATCGGCCTCACCCCGCAGTCCGCCCTCCAGATAGGCCTCAAGGCCCAGGGGCGCACCCCTGAAGAAGCCCTCAGGCTGGTCAAGGACGCCATGGCCCTGGAGGAGGCGGGGGCCTTCGCCGTCGTCCTGGAGAGCGTGCCCTTTGCCCTTGCCGAGTTCATCACCCGGAAGGTGGCCGTCCCCACCATCGGCATCGGGGCGGGGCCGGGCACAGACGGGCAGGTCCAGGTCATCCATGATATGCTGGGCTCCTACACCGACTTCGTCCCCCGCCACGCTAAGCAGTATGTGAAGCTGGCCGACCTCATCCGCAGGGCAGTGGCCGAATATACCCAGGAGGTCAAGGCGGGGACCTTTCCCACCGAGGCCCACAGCTACAAGATTGACCCGCAGGTCCTCGAGGAGGGGAAAAAGCGGACGTGAAGGTTGTCCGCACCGTGGCCCAGCTCCGGGCCTGGAGGAAGGGCCTGTCCGGCACCCTGGGCTTTGTCCCCACCATGGGTTGTCTCCACCAGGGGCACCTGGCCCTGGTCAGCTGCTCCAAAAGTGAAAACGACACCACCGCCGTGAGCATCTTTGTCAACCCCACCCAGTTCGGCCCCCGGGAGGACCTGGCCCGCTACCCCCGGGACCTGCCCCGGGACCTGGCCCTCCTGGAGAAGGAGGGGAGCGACCTGGTCTTCGCCCCGGAAACAGAGGAAATATATCCCCCCGGCTTCTCCACCTGGGTGGAGGTGGAGGGCGTGACCGAAAGGCTGGAGGGGGCCTCCCGCCCGGGGCATTTCCGGGGGGTGGCCACGGTGGTGGCCAAGCTTCTCAATCTCCTGGAGCCCCACCGGGCCTACTTCGGCCAGAAGGACGCCCAGCAGCTAGCGGTGATAAAGAAGATGGTCCGGGACTTGAATATGGACCTGGAGATAGTCTCTTTCCCCACGGTACGGGAGCCCGATGGCCTGGCAATGTCCAGCCGGAATATCTTCCTCAACCCCCGGGAGCGCCAGGCCGCCACGGCCCTCTACCGGTCCCTTTGCCTGGCCCAGGAAATGTATAAGAGCGGGGAGAGGAACGCGGGGAAAATCCGGGAGGCCATGATAAAGCTAATCCAGGAGGAGCCTCTGGCGCAGATAGACTATGTGAGCATCGCCCACCCGGAGACCCTGGAAGAGGTGGAAAAGCTCGCCGGGCCGGTCCTCGTCTCCCTGGCGGTGAGGATAGGCCCTACCCGGCTTGTAGATAACATAACGTTCGCGGAAGGAGGGTGACATGGAGCAGCAGCGCAAGGAGGAATGCGTGCACCACAAGCACTACCACAACAGCGGAGCGGGGGCAGGCATAGGTGGCGCATTCTGGTTCGCGGGATGGCTATTCACCATGGCTTACACCAGTCCCGTGTGGTGGAAGTGGATAGTCGGCTTGGTCATCTGGCCCTACTATTTGGGCATGGCGTTAACGTAAAGCATCGGCTAGCGGGTGATGTTGCTGGCGAGGGAATAGTTGTAGTCCCCGGAAATGAACTTGGGGTCTTCCAGGACCGCCAGGCAGAAGGGGATGGTGTGCTTGATGCCTTCCAGAACGAAACCCTTCAGGGCTCCCCTCATCCTCTCCAGGGCCTGGGGCCGGTCTTTCCCCCAGGTGATGACCTTGGCCAGCATGGAATCGTAGTAGGGGGTGACCTCCATCCCGGAATAGAGGGCGCTGTCCACCCGCACCCCCTCCCCCGCCGGCTCCACCGCCTGGGTGATGATGCCTGGCGAGGGCAAGAAGCCCTGCTTGGGGTCCTCGGCATAGACCCGGCATTCAATGGCCGCCCCGGTGACCGGGTGGGCCACCTCCAGGCCCATGTGCACGGAGTTCCCTGCGGCTATGTGAAGCTGTTGCTCCACCAGGTCAATCCCCCTCACCATCTCGGTGACCGGGTGCTCCACCTGGAGGCGGCAGTTGATCTCAATTACATAGAAGTTCCCCCGCCGGTCCAGGAGGAACTCCACCGTTCCCGCCCCCACGAAGTTCACCGCCCGGGCTATGCGGAGGGCTGCCTCCCTCATCTGGAGCTGCAATGTCTCATCCCGGTGGAGCCGGGCACAGGGGGCCTCCTCAATCAGCTTCTGATGGCGGCGCTGAATTGTGCACTCCCTCTCCCCCAGGGCAATCACCCTTCCATAGGAATCGCCCAGGAGCTGGACCTCCACATGCTTGGCATCCTTGGCCCACTTCTCCACATAGAAATTGCTCAGGTCACCATTCCTGCCTATCCGCTCCAGCAGGGGAAAGAGCTCAGCCTCGTTCTTCACCATCTGGATGCCCCTGCCCCCCCCGCTGTAGGCCGACGGTTTCAAATAGACCGGGTATCCTACCTGCGCGCAGACCAGGCGGAACTCTTCTGGGCTCTTCAAAGGCTCCAGGCTGCCCGGGAGGACAGGCACCCCGATGGAGCTGGCCAGCTTCCTCACATGCAGTTTGTGCCCCGCCTGGCGCAGGACGGAGGAAGGGGAACCGATGAAGATGAAGCCCGACTCCTCACAGGCCCGGGCA
>JAHKAY010000050.1 GCA_018825785.1 Chloroflexota bacterium
AGGGCTTCCAGGGCCACCCTGGCCTTGAACGATGGGCTGTGCTTCCTGCGGCTCTGTTTCATGTCCTGCTCCTCCTATTCGCCTATTCTAGGAGCAGAACCCGCTCTTAACCACCTGTCCGAATTTTGGGGACCACCTCAAGGCACAGCTTTCGTACCGCGGAGGAGGTGGTATGAACGAGGAGACTCTAGTAGAGAAGGATATTGCCCGCAGCAGGCCCGGACGCTACTGTCTTCCTTCCCTTACAATTGACTGAAGCGCGCTCCAAACACACAGGGTAGCTTCCAAGTCGTCGTGGTTGTATCAAGAAGCTGCGTTCCAGTGTTGCTTCTCGCCTCTCTGTTCTTCTTTGGCGTTCGGACATATTCCCGGTAATACAGCGGGATCAAGATACTCCTGAGGTCGGGATGCCGCCATTGAAACCCAAAGTGCCCCGCTACCTCCTTGAGCTTGAAGGATGTTGTTGGCAGACGGAAACTATCACGTGCGTACAACAACAGGTCGACATGGCGCATCCTGAGACGTACCAGAGTGCTCGGGGGCAATATGGATTACCCAGAGGAAGCCCGGTTATTCCTCCTCCCACGGGATGACCAGCTCCACAAAACTGAAGGGCGGGACGGGGCCGATGAAGCGGAAATCCATCTCGTGATAGAGCAGGCCCAGGTCTTCCACCTGGGCCTCAAAAGGCGCCCGGTTTTCCCAGGGAATCAGAAAGGCGCAGTCCAGGACCGTCTGCTCCAGACAGATGGGGTGGCGGCGCATATCGGCCGCCAGGGGGCGGAGCCGGGCCAGCATCTCCTGGGCCCTGGCCTCCCGCAGCCCGTCCAGGACCCCGGCCACCCTCCTCCCCAGCTCCACCTGGCCGGCATAGCCACCAGCCACGGCGAGGACCTGGTCCCTGAAGGCCCTCAAGCCTTCATCCTGGGCCAGGACCTGTTCGAAGGGTAGCTCCCGCCAGCAGACGCTAAGCCTCATCTCAATCCGGTCCTCAATGGAATAGAGGAGACGGCGGAACTGACCAAAATGGCGGCGCAGGAGCTGGAGCACCTTCTCTTCCGGGCTCACCTTGCCAGGAGGTGCCATGGTGCCAAAGCGGACGGGGAGGGGTGTGAGGCCCATCGCCAGCACCCCCTCCAGTACCCTATTATGGCAGGCCACATGCTCGGGAAGCGGCTCATGTTTCTCCCTGGGGGAGGCGCTGGCCAGGAAGGCCAGATCCAGGTAGGAGATGGAAAAGACCTCCCTGCCCTGCATCCCGGCCGCGTCCAGGGAAAGGGGGCCCTTGTGGTGGACCAGGCCATACAGGTATAGGGGCTCTGCCACACTGTCCACTCTACGCCCTCCCCTCCCCCACCCAAGGCCCCAGCCGGCCCCTTCCCCCCACCCACCCCGTCGGGTTTTCCGGCCCAAAAAGGCAAGGGGTTGGGAAGTTTACGCCAGGGCTGGCTGTTTGCCCCTCTGGTCCTGGTCAGGCCTGCCCATTATCCCAGGCAGAAAATACCCGGCCAACGGCAGCGGTGCCCCAGCCGGCTGCCTTCTTTTGCTATAATCTACCTTATGCAGGTAATACCAGCCATAGATATCCGGGGCGGGAGGTGTGTCCGCCTATTTAAGGGGGACTTCTCCCGGGAGACGGTCTTCTCCCCCGACCCGGTGGATGTGGCCCGGCGCTTCTTTGCCCTGGGGGCCAAAAGGCTTCACGTTGTTGACCTGGACGGGGCGGAAAGAGGCCGGCCGGAGAATCTCCCCGCCCTGGAAGGGATAGCCCGGGCCTTTCCCCTAGCCCTCCAGTTCGGCGGCGGCCTGCGCCAGATAGATGACATTGATAGGGCGCTGGGGCTGGGGGTGGAGAGGGCCATCCTGGGCACCTCGGCAGTGGAGGAGCCGGACCTGGTGGCCCGGGCGTGCCAGCTTTTCCCCGGCCGGATTGTCGTAGGCCTGGACGCCCGGCGGGGGTATGTAGCCACTCACGGCTGGCAAAAGAGGACAGAGGTGGAGGCCTCCCGGCTCCTTGAGGCGATGGCAGCCCTGGGGGTGGGGCGTTTCATCTACACCGATGTTGAGCGGGACGGCACCCTCACCCGCCCCAACTTTCCGGCCATAAGAGACCTCCTCTCCACCACCCACCTCCCCGTCCTGGCCTCGGGGGGCATCTCCCGCCTGGAGCACCTTGGGAAGCTCCGGGCACTGGGGGTGGAGGGGGCCATCATCGGCCGCGCCCTCTACACCGGAGATATAGACCTGAAGCAGGCCCTGGGCCTGATGAACACAATCAAGCCTTCCCCCTGATCCCCACCAGCCCTGTCCACCCGTCGCCCAGGAGACCATCTCGGGTTCTTCCCCGGGAGGCAGCTTCTAGGGCCTGACCCCCAGAGTAGCGGTGACCTCAAGGGTTCCGCCATCGCGGACCACACTCAGGGTGACCTTATCCCCGGCCTTCCTTGTACTGAAATAGCTCACCAGGTCTTCCACACTCCCTACAGAGCGGCCGTCTACTGCCCTGATTATGTCCCCACCCAAAGCCAGCCTTCCGCTGGCGTCGGTGCCGCCACCTTTAAGTCCTGCCTTCTCCGCGGGACTGTTCGGTACGACGGCCACCACGTAGACGCCCTGGCTTACAGAAAGACCCAGGCCGCTGGCGACTGACGGGGTCAGGGCTGCGCCGCTGATACCCAGCCAGGGACGGGCTACCTGCTCACCAGCCATCAGGGAAGGCAAGGCCCTGGTAGCCACGTTTGAAGGTACGGCGAAGCCGATGCCGCCGGCGCCCGCGCCCGTTTCAATCGCTGTAATGATGCCAACCACCATGCCCTGGGAATCCAGCAGCGGTCCGCCCGAGTTCCCCGGGTATATCGCGGCGTCGGTCTGCAACATCCCTGTCATGCTGCTGCCGCCAAGACTGCGGTTCAGGCCACTGATAACCCCCACAGTGATAGAGCCGTCCAGACCAAAGGGGCTACCCAGGGCTATCGCCATCTGTCCGGGCTTTACGGCGCTGGAGTCGCCAAGCTGAAGCGGGGCAATTCCTGATACCGATGAAGGGTCGACGCTGAGCAGGGCCAGGTCGTCAGCCGAGTCGGTGCCAACCACTTTGGCGTCAACGGTATTCCCGCCCTTCAGTACAACCTGGATACTCGACACTCCAACGACGACATGGTTGTTAGTGAGGATGTGCCCCTGGCTATCTACCAGGAAGCCGGAGCCCTGCCCCTCCTGTAGAGACCAGCCGCGAAAACCACTCCCCTGCTGGGTCACCTTGACTTCCACCACTGCCGGGCTGGCGCTGTCATAAATGGATACAACGGTGTTTTCATCGTAGAGGGCGGTCGCCGCCGAGGCCCTGCTCAGGGGGAGGGCCGCCCCCGGGCTGACCCACATGTAGCCTGTTGCCACTGTCAGCAGGAGCGCAACCATCGCGACCGCGGAAAGAAGCTTCCCTTTCACTAACCTCATCTTCCTGCTCCTTTCCGTTACTGAGACCCCAGAACTGGCGTTATGAGGATACCCGTGGCCTGGATAGAGCCATCGGCCTGGCGTTCCCCTGAGACCGTGATACTCTCACCTGCGGAGATGTCCCCGAGGCTGCCTGCGCCCATCTTCTGGATGGAAGTGCTGCCGTCAACCATGACGCGAACAGCACCCTGGGGTGTGTTGAGAGTCACCACATTGCCCTCAATCTTCTCTACCGCCCCCACGGTTCCCCCCCTGCCAGCAAACCCACCCAGGCCTCCGGGAAAGGATGAGCCGGGCTGAGGCGTGCCCTGTCCAGGCTGAGGCGTGCCCTGTTGGGTGCCTCTCTGGCCGAGGCCGGCTGCGAGCTGACTGCGCTGGCTCTGTAGCTCCTGGGTAGCCTGTTCCCTGCCCTGGCTCTTGCCGATGGCAATGCCCCCGGCGAAAGCCCCTCCCAGCACCCCCCCCAGGACGACTACCACCGCCAGCCAGATAACAAAGGCGTTTTGTTTCACGGGTACACCTCCTCATTCATAGCGCAATGCCTCTATAGGATTGAGGCGGGCAGCCCTGTAGGCCGGGTAGAGGCCGAAGAGTATCCCAATGGCAGCCGAAACGGATACCGCCAGGATGACTATGTCCGCAGATACCACCGTCGTGATCGCCTGACCGCCCAGGTTCAGTCCTGAGACAAAGTGGGAGACTCCCCAGCCCACAAGCACCCCAAAGCCTCCACCAGTCAGGCTTAACAAAGCAGCTTCTACCAGGAACTGGAGCAGGATATCCCTCCGTTTGGCCCCCACTGCCTTGCGGACGCCGATCTCCCGGGTGCGCTCGGTGACGGACACCAGCATGATGTTCATGATGCCGATGCCACCAACCAGGAGGGATATACCAGCGATAGCCCCCAGGAAGACAACCCATACCTGGGTGGATTCCTGCAGGGCCGTTATAGTCTCCTGCTGGCTGGTGATGGTGAAATCGTCCTCGCCCACGACGATGCGGTGGCGCTGTCTCAGGATGGCGCTTATCTGCTGAATGGCGTTATCGGTCTCCTTGGCGCTCACCGCCTGCACATTGATGGTCTGGACATTTTGCGCTCCAGCAGCAGTCCGCTGGCGGAACAGGCGGGCCTGCACGGTGGTGATGGGGGCGAGAACCACATCATCCGCATTGCCAAAGCCAGTGCCGCCCTTGCTCTTTAGCACCCCTATCACCTTGAACTGGAGCCCGCTTATTCTGATGGACTGGCCTACAGCGCTCACCTGTCCGAACAGGGTCTCTGCTACATTGCTACCCAGGACTACCACCATTGACCTGCTCTGCACGTTGGAGGTGGAGATGAAGTTCCCCTCAGCCACTGGAAAGTTGCGTACGAACTGGTATCCCGGGGTCACGCCCACGACCTGGGTGCGGGTATTGTTTCGGCCAGCTATCGCCTGGGCGAAGGTCTGAACCTCAGGGGCCACACCGGCCACCGACGGAGCCAGAGCGGGGTCGGCCAGGGCCTCCGCATCCTCCAGGGTCAAGCTGACGGCGCTCCCCTGCGCCCCCCTGGCCCCTGCCTCGGAGCTTGCGCCGGGGCGAACGAAGAGTAGATTGGTGCCCAGGGACTCGATTCTGGAGGTTATGGCTGCCTGAGAGCCCCTGCCTATGGACATCAGCGATATGACTGCCGTTACCCCGATGATGACGCCCAGCACCGTAAGGGAAGAACGCATCTTGTTGGCCACAAGGGCCCCGGAAGCAGTGCGTAATGTCTGCGGCGCGTTCATGGGCTCACCTTCCTGGAGGGCGCTGAGCCTCCTGCCCCACCTTGTATCACCCACCGCTCATCAACAATCTGACCATCCCTGATGAGGATAATGCGCCGCGTGCGGTCCGCTATGTCCGGTTCGTGGGTCACCAGCACAATGGTAATCCCGTCATCCCTGTTGAGACCCTCAAGAATATCCATGATCTCCTGGCTCGAGCGGCTGTCCAGGTTGCCTGTGGGCTCATCGGCAAGGATGATGGAGGGGTTATTGACCAGAGAGCGGGCGATGGCCACCCTCTGCTGCTCGCCCCCCGAAAGCTCGCTGGGCCGGTGCCGGGCGCGCTGCGCCAGGCCCACCCTCTCCAGGGCCTCCAGCGCCCTCTTCCTGCGATTGCTCCCGTTCCCGTAGAGCAGGGGCAGCTCTACATTGGCCAGGGCCGAAGTGCGGCGAAGGAGGTTAAAGGTCTGAAAGACAAAGCCGATCTTCCTATTCCTGACCTCGGCTAGCTGCGAGTCGGAGAGCCGGCTCACCTGCGCCCCATCGAGGAAGTAGCTCCCGGAGGTAGGGGTATCCAGACAGCCTATGATGTTCATCAAGGTAGACTTCCCGGAGCCTGACGGGCCCATTATGGCCACCATCTCTCCCGTTTCGATGCGCAAGCTTACGTTCCGCACGGCCTGGACCTGTATCTGGCCCATTTGGTAGGTCTTGACGATGTCCTCAAGTTCAATCATGCTCTTCTAGTCCCTGGGGAAACCGCCGCCCGGCGGTCCACCCCCTCCGAATACCTGAAAGCCTCCCGTTGAGCCCTGCCGGGTGGTGCCAGCGGTGGCAACCTGAACGACTACCTCATCCCCCTCCTGGAGCCCGGACAACACCTCGGTGGACACGCCGTCGCTGACCCCAAGCTTGACCGTTCTCGTTTGGCTCTCGCCATTGACCATCACCCTTACCGTCGGGTTGTTGGTGGTCCCGCCAATGGCCTCACTGGGGATAACCAGGACGTTGTTGGCCTCCTGCACCATGATGGTGGCTATGGCGCTCATCCCCTCCCTGAGCTGCACCCCTGAGGGCGGAGTTACCCGGATGGTCACTGGGTATGAGACTACCCCAGACTGGGTCTTGCCAACGACCGATATAGCGGACACTTCCCCGGAAAGCTCGAGGTCCGGCAAAGCGTCGAGAGATACTACCACCTTTTGCCCCTCTTTTACCTGGGAAACATCAAACTCACCCAGAATGGCGCTCACTTCAATAACTGAGGGGTCCACCAGCTCCATGGCCACCGTATTGGCGTTCACCGTCTGCCCAGCCTCAATGTTGACCGAAGCCACTATTCCTCCGAAGGGAGCCACCACCGTGCTCATTTCCAGCTTCTTCAGTGTATCATCCAGGGCAGCCTGGGCACTGGTTGCGTCCAGTTGCTTCAATGCCACATCCAGAGGGTCGGCACCCGCCTTCATATCGACCAGCGTCTCCTCTGCCCTGGCAAGCCCGGTCTGCGCAACAGCTACCTGCTTCTGCTTCTGCTCGATGTCTAGAGGGTCGGGGCCCGCCTTCGTCTCGGCCAGGGTCTCCTCGGCCCTGGCAAGGCCGGTCTGCGCAACAGCCACCTGTCTCTGCTTCTGCTCTATGTCCAGGGGGTCGGGGCCCCTCTTCATCTCGGCCAGGGTCTCCTCTGCCCTGGCAAGGCCGGTCTGCGCAACAGCTACCTGTCTCTGCTTCTGCTCTATGTCCAGAGGGTCAGGGCCCCTCTTCATCTCGGCCAGGGTCTCCTCGGCCCTGGCAAGGCCAGTCTGCGCAACAGCTACCTGCTTCTGCTTCTGCTCTATGTCCAGGGGGTCGGCACCCGCCTTCATCTCGGCCAGGGTCTCCTCGGCCCTGGCAAGGTTGGCCCGGGCAACAGCCAGTTGTGTTTGCTTCTGCTCCAGGTCCAGAAGCTTCTGCGGGTTTTCCGGGTCAGCCTCCGACTTTATCAGAGCCTGCCACCAGCTATCCTGGGCCGCCCTGACGGCGACCTCGGCCGTGGTAACAGCAGCCTCGGCCTGGACAATGTCTGAGTCTGTGTAGGGGTTCCGGGCCTTCTCCAGGCTGTCCTGGGCTGTCTTGATGGCAACCCTGGCCGCAGTAACAGCGGCCTCGGCCTGGGCAATGTCCGATTCGGTGTAGGGACTCTGGGCCTTCTCCAGGCTGTCCTGGGCTGTCTTGATGGCAACCCTGGCCGCAGTAACAGCGGCCTCGGCCTGGGCAATGTCCGACTCTGTGTAGGGGTTCCGGGCCTTCTCCAGGCTGTCCTGGGCTGTCCTGATGGCAACCCTGGCCGCAGTAACAGCAGCCTCAGCCTGGGCCATGTCCGATTCGGTGTAGGGATTCTGGGCCTTCTCCAGGTTGTCCTGGGCTGTCTTGATGGCAACCTTGGCCGCAATAACAGCAGCCTCGGCCTGGACAATGTCCGAGTCTGTGTAGGGATTGTGGGCCTTCTCCAGGTTGTCCTGGGCTGTCTTGATGGCAACCTTGGCCGCAGTAACAGCAGCCTCGGCCTGGGCAATGTCCGATTCTATGTATGGATTCTGGGCCTTCTCCAGGTTGTCCTGGGCTGTCTTGATGGCAACCTTGGCCGCGGTAACAGCAGCCTCGGCCTGGA
>JAHKAY010000051.1 GCA_018825785.1 Chloroflexota bacterium
ATCTCCATCAGGGGCCGAACCCTGGCCGAAGGCCCTTCAAAAGAGGGCCGTTTGACAGCATCGCCAGGGCAGAATACCTCGCCAACCGCCCTCTCTGGGAGATAGTCGCCATCGGAGTGGGGGCTTTCTCCCACAGGCGGGTCGCTATGGTAAAGCTCCTGGAGAGCAAGCAAATCCTCTGGGTGGAAATACGAGGCAAGCTCAACATCAGCAAGAACAAGCTCAGGAAGCTGACCCGCTATCACAGGGGGGCTATACCTAAAGGAATGGTAGACCAGATGGAGCAACAGGTAGACCAGGCTGTCAAAAGGTTCCTCGGCAATTAAGGCCCTGGCCCAGAGGGGAGGGCTTGGGATAACCGCCTAAGGCGGGCAACCCCCTCAGGCGGACAACCCCCTTCTACGGGGAGGCGAAACCCTCCCCCCTGGGCCGCAGGGTCTTCAATCCAACCCCAGGTGTAGGCATATGTCTACACCTGGGGCCTTTTTTTGTGCCTGTCATACCCCCTGGCGTTCCCAGGGGCGCAAGGAGGTGAGGAATGTCTGAGCCGATGGCTCCTCCCGAGGTTATCGGGCGACTGGCCTTTGACTTCTTCGCCAGCTGGCGTGAGAAAGCCATAGCCCTGGTCTGGTACTGGCGAACGACCTTCAGGAATGTCGTATGGGCAAGGTGGTTCGTCTTCAGGCTCGGCTGGCCACCAATTCGCTATCACGCCTACTTTCTGCTAGACGACTGACCAAAAAAGGGGGGGGAGTAAATGGTCACGAAGAAGCCGAGAGTGCCTCGCTGCGCCCTCTGCGGGCAGACTTTTGCCTCGGACCTGGACGCCCTGGCCCACCGCCTGGTCGCCCACCCCGCGGTGGAGCCCTCCCGCCGGCGCAAGATCACCCGGGTCCGTGCCGCCCTGGCCAGGATCCACCGCCGGCTGGAAGCGATGGGCCTGGACGAGGTCCAGTCCCACCAGGTGGTGCAGGCCCTGACCGAGGAGCTGAGAAAGGCGGGGGTGACTTAAGTGTAAGGAGGTGACCCATGCAAGAGAAGGCTAGAGCAGTCTTGAGGCCCCGGCCGCAGACCCGGGTGGAGGTCCTGCGTCGCTACCCCCGCCTGGTGGCCCACATGATCTGCGTCTCCCTGGGCTATTTCACGCCGGCGGCGGCAGCCGGCGCCCTCCTGGACTACATCCAGGGGGAGACACACGCCTGTGAGTACTACTGCCACATGGCCCAGGGCTGGGACAGGGAGAAGCTCCTGAAGGTGGGACGGGATGTGGTGGAGCGGGCCTTCCGCGCCCGGCACTACCACTACGGCTTCATGGCCCACTATCCGCTGGCGCGCCGGCTCGTCCAGGACGAGCTCCAGGGCCAGGGGCCCACCTTCGCCAGCTGGTTCTAGAGATGGAGCGAGTACCTGACCCCTGTGAGGATTGCGGGGCCGGGCCCTGGACGGCCCTCTTCCTGGGGAAGAGGCTCTGCCTGGGCTGCCTGGCCTCCACTTCGGCAAGGCGCAGGCGGGTCCTGGAAAAGGTAAGGAGGAGGTATGCCGTATCGCAAGCGCACTCTGCGACAGATGACCCCGGAGGCTCGCAAGCTGGCCAAGCTGGTGGGCGAGCTGGAGAGCGTGGCCAGGCGGCTGAAGCACCTGGTGGGCGCGGTCCAGTCGTTCGAGATGTGGGAGCGGGCGGATAAGAAGCGCCAGGCCGCGTTCCCGGAAGGAGGCAAGGAGTAGTGGCTAGGGAAAAGGAAAGCCGCTGGTACTACTTCTTCCCCGGCAATGTCTATGCCTACGGGCCCACCACAGGGTCCTACAGCTCGGAAAGAGCAGTTCGGGAGATGGTCCGCCACGCCTGGAAGCTTAAGCGCCTTCCCAGAGGCTTTCAGGTCTGGCGGGCATAAAACGTAGAAAGGAGGTGAAGTATGAGGGACGACATCAGCATCGGCAGCGCCCCCTGTGAGGAGAGCTGCGTCCAGGTCAACCCCGAGGGCGACTATCACGAGGCCATGCGGGCGGAGTGCCGGCGCTTCCTGGACCTCATCCGGAAGAAGCTGGGGCCGGAGCCCGAGGGGGCAAGGCTCGCTGTCAAGAGCAATCCCCACGACTTCGGCACCTATTACGAGGTTGTCTGCTACTTCGAGGATGGGGATGAGGAGGCCAGGGAGTACGCCTTGCTCTGCGAGGGCGAGGCTCCTACGACCTGGAAGGATGACACGCTCAGCCCGGCTCAGAAAGCGGCCCACGAGGCAAGAAGAGCGGCCAGACGCGAAGAGCTGGCGGAGGAGGCAGCAGAATGCAACTCTTGACCAAGGAGCTGCTGAAGCAGTTCCCCGAGATCGGCGCCACCGAGAAAATCCCCGCGGAGGAGAAGGAGGTGGTGGCCAAGTTCTTCGACCCCACCGGTAGCTGGACCTGGTATGCCGTCGAGTTTGACGGCAAAGACCAGTTCTTCGGCCTGGTGGATGGGTTCGAACTGGAGTGGGGCTATTTTAGCCTGAGCGAGCTCCAGTCCATCAAGGGCGCTTTCGGGCTTGGCATCGAGCGCGACCTCTACTTCGGCCACCCCAAGATCAAGGATGTGCCGGCTCTGCAGGGGCGGCTGTAATGGCTCAGGAGAAAGGGAACTGGCGCCCCCACAATGTGAGAGCCCTGGAGCAGAACATAAGGCAGGTCTTTCAGACAGGCGACATAGGGAAGCTCAACAAACCAACCTACCAGTTCATCACAGGCAGCATGGGTTTCATCGCCCACTACAGCCTCCAGGGTTTCCAGTGCAGCTACGCTGACATCGGCCTTTTCCGCAACATGCTGCAGACCTCTGAGTACAGTGGAGACCCCGGCTACAACCTGAGGTGGGCGGATAAGTACGAGGGAGACCGGAACTTCAACGAATGGTATGGCCCTGCCTACTGCAGGAGTGTTGCGGAAGGCATCAGGGCAATTGTGGCTGCAGCGAGGGAGCAGGGGACGCAGACAGATATGCTCTCGCAGGCAGACCTGAAGCTTGCCGAAGGGAGATAAATGTCAGCCTTCATCGTGAACAAGGCCCATATATCGGCCATGCTCAGGGCACTAATGGTATATCACTATCGGTAATACACCACAACGAAAGGAGGTGAAGCATGGCACGGGTATTCGTGTATGACGGCAGGGAGCACCCCGACCCCGACCCTTCCCTCACGGTGGAAGAGGTCAAGCAGACAATGGCCGGCTTCTTCCCCGAGGTGGCCACCGCCGAGGTCCGCACCTCCCAGAGGGGGGAGGACGCTGTCCACGAGTTCGTGAGGAGGGTAGGGACGAAAGGGGTAGGTTGAAAGGGGCTCAAGATGATCAACCAGGACCTCATCCGGGCTCTTGAGGCGGTCCCGGAGAAGAAGTTGCGCCTCCTGGAGCTGGCTAAGGAGCTGGTCGGCCCTGATGGGAAGCTGGACATGGACCGTGCGGTGGCCAGGGCGGCGGAGGTTGACGCCGCGGTGAAGGAGGCCAGGGCCTATATCTCCGAGACGGAGAAGCTCAAATGGGCACTTCAAAGGCTGTCGGGCCCCTAGTCGCTCTGGGGGAGGCGCTCCGCGCAGTCTCCCGGCCCCCAGCCCTCTCCGTGGTCATCGCCGAGCTGGGGGAGGTGGAGGACTTCGCTTTCTTCCAGGGGCTGGTGCAGGAGTACCTGCCCGAGCACAGGGAAAGCATCCTCGGGGCCGGAGGCATTGGGGACATGGTAGGAGCGTTCGCCCGGGCTTTCGGCGAGCGCTACTTCCCCCTGGCCCACGTGGAAGACGGCTACGTGGAGTCCGTGGGGGACCTGACCAGCTCCATACCTATCTGCGCCCAGGGGCTCGCCTACGATGACTACCATGACTTTCCCAACTTCAGGCCCGAATTTGTCCTGGCGTCCCTCCTGGTGGGCTTCGAGGGGGAAGAGATCATGGGGGGGGAG
>JAHKAY010000052.1 GCA_018825785.1 Chloroflexota bacterium
CGCCTGCCCCTACGCCGACTCCTACACCTAGACCTACGCCTGCCCCTACGCCGACTCCTACACCTAGACCTACGCCTGCCCCTACGCCAACTCCTGCACCCACGCCTATCCCCACACCTGCACCAACTCCCACTCCTGCCCCTGCACCGACGCCTGCCCCCACACCTGCACCCACATCGCAGCTTTCATCTTCCCCGGTCACAGTGAGCATCCCCGTGAAGGAGGGCTGGAACCTTATCTCCTTCCCCGTCATGCCTTTGGACCCCAGAATATCCGAAGTCCTCGCCTCCGTGGCCGGCCTGTATAGCACAGTCATGGGCTATGATGGTGGCGGGCTGTCCTATTACCCCAGCCTGCCTGACGAGTTCAACACCCTGCGCCTGCTGGATCCCTACCAGGGCTACTGGATAAAGATGGAGAGAAAGGGGGTCTTGGTCATCTCCGGGTATCCAGCAACGTCCCAGACCCCGTTGGCATTGAAGCCGGGTTGGAACCTGGTAGGCTACCTGCCTACCAGGGCATTGCCCGTTGCTGAGGCTCTGGTCTGCATTGAAGGGCAGTATGATGCTGTGCTAGGCTATGAGGGTGGGGGCCTGTCGTTCTACCCGTTCCTGTCTGACGAGTTCAACACTCTTGCTGCCATGCGCCCGGGGTACGGCTATTGGATCCGAATGAAGACCTGGGGTAGCCTGGTCTATCCGCAGTAGAGAGAAGGCTTGAGAGAGCGAGGGGCTGTTTCAGGAAGCGCTTTCAGATGGGGCCTGCTACTGGTCATCGTGGTGGTGGGCTTGGCCGTCCTGCTTGACAATCTGCTTTCTCGCCAAAACAACCTGGAGCAGGGAGCAGAAGGGAAAAGCCCTCGTCCACCCCTTGTTGGGCAGCAACTCGCGGAGACCCCTATCTGGATGAACGTCCACAGCCCCTCCAGTCTGCTGGACGAGGAACCCCTGCCCGCCGGGACAGTAGTGGAGGCCTACGACCCTCAAGGTGCTCTCTGCGGCAGATTCGTGGTGGTGCAGGCGGGGAAATACGGTCTCATGCCCATATATGGCGATGACCCCTCCTCTCCGCTGGACGAAGGGGCTCTCCCGGGGGACACCATCACCTTCTGGGTTAACGGAAGCAGGGCAGCCAGCACCCCGGCCCGGGTCCACTGGACAACCTACGGCGACGTGCAGCGGGTTGACCTCTACGCTTCCTCTCCGGCAAACCAAAGGCGAATACGAGACTGGGTTGCCACGACCATGACCCAAATCGGCCGTTCACTCCGCGACCTTTTCACCCCCTGAAAGGCTCCCATAGTTCTGCCGGCCAACCTTTTCCCGGCCTGACCTTCCCCCAGAATTAGTATCACCGGTGATTAGAGTCCCGCCGCTGTTCCAGCATACTCCATGGGGGTCCGGTCCTTCAACGAGCTGTGCGGTCTGACCTCGTTGTAGTCCCTCCGCCAGTTCTCGATGGTGTCCCGGGCATGCCTCAGGCTCATGAACCAGTTCTCGTTCAGGCACTCGTCCCTGAGCCTCCCGATGAAGCTCTCGGCATAGGCATTCTCAATCGGCTTTCCTGGCCGGATGAAGTTCAGCTTCACGCCCTTGCGGTATGCCCACTCGTCCAGGGCCCGTCCTGCGAATTCGGGGCCGTTGTCCACGGTGATTACCTCTGGGAGCCCACGCAGTTCCCCTAGCCTCTCCAGTACGCTGGCCACCCTGGCACCCCCGAGGGATGTATCTACCTCGATGGCAGGGCATTCCCTGGAGTAGTCATCAACGATGGCCAGGGCGCGAAAGCGCCGCCCGGTGACTATGCTGTCGGCGACAAAGTCCATGGACCAGCGCTCATTCGGCCGCTGGGGTGACGGCATCACCACCCTCAAGCCGGCAGCACCTTTCCTCCGCCTCTTTCTCCTCAGCGCCAGACCTTCTTCGCGGTAGATCCTCTCCGCTCGCTTATGGTTGACCACCAGGCCCTCCCTCCTGAGCATGATGTGAAGCCGGGGACTGCCAAACCGCTTCCTCTCACCTGCCAGCTCCCTCAGGCGCCGGCGCAGTGTATCGTCACCATCCGACCTCGGCCGGTAGCGGTAGACCGAGGCCGAGATACCCACCAGGAGGCAAGCCCTTCTTTCGCTCAGCCCAAGACTGTCCCTGGCATGGGAGACCGCCAGGCGTTTGGCCCTGGGCTTCAGAAGTTTTTTGAGAGGAGTTCCTTCAACGCCCGAATATCCAGGGCCTGCTCCGCCACTATCTGCTTCAGGCGGCGGTTCTCGTCCTCCAGGGCTTTGAGCCTCTTGAGGTCACTCACCGTCAGGCCGGCGTACCTGGCCTTCCAGTTGTAGTAGGTGGCATCGCTGATCCCGTGCTGGCGGCAGAGATCCGAGACCTTGGCCCCGGCCTCCCCCTCCCTGAGCACCGCGATGATCTGTTCCTCGGTATGCCTTGATTTCACGTGAGCCCTCCTTCGCTATTCTATTACTGCGGAGGACTCTAATTCAGGGTGCTACTGTTTTCGGGGGGAGGGTCAGGCCCGCTCCAGCTCCAGGATTCCAACCCAATTCTAACCTCTTCCCAATGAGCTTCTAACCTTTCTCGCGCTAAGCTAGTCCGGAGGGTCATGAAGAGCAGGTAGGCCAGCGGAAAGGAGAGCAGGGATGAAGATACCGTTTGTGGACCTGAGGAGACAGTACGCCGCCATCCGGGGGGAGGTCCAGGATGCCGTAGCCCGAACCCTGGAGGGGATGCATCTCTTTCTGGGGGAGAACGTCCAGGCCCTTGAGCAGGAGTTTGCCAGCTTCTGCGGCTCCCGCTTTGCAGTAGGTGTTGGCTCCGGCACCGATGCCCTGTACCTGGCCCTGCGGGCCTCCGGTATCGGCCGCGGGGACGAGGTCATCACGGTTTCCCACACCTTTATCGCCACGGCGGAGGCTATCGCTCTCACCGGGGCGGTGCCCATCTTCGTGGACATAGACCCGGAAACCTACAACATGGACCCAGGCCAAATAGAGGAAAGGATAACTACCAGGACCAGGGCTCTGCTGCCGGTACACCTCTACGGCCACCCCGCGGAGATGGGGCCCATCCTGGACATCGCTCAAAGGCATGACCTGCGGGTGATTGAGGATGCCTGTCAGGCCCATGGGGCCCGGTATCACGGGAGGGCGGCGGGGAGCCTTGGGCACCTGGGCTGCTTCAGCTTCTATTTCACCAAGAACCTTGGAGCCTATGGAGAGGCGGGGATGGTGGTCACCGATGACCCCCAGCTCGCTGAGACCCTGCGCTTCCTCCGCAACCACGGCTCGCGCAGCAAGTATGAGCACTGCCTTCTGGGAGTAAATGCCCGCCTGGATGAGATACAGGCGGCAATCCTGCGGGTCAAGCTGCCCCACCTGGAGACCTGGAATGAGAGAAGAAGGGAACTGGCCCAGCATTATGCTCAGCAACTGCCGCCCTGGATGGTAAAGCCCGTAGAGCGGCCTGGCTGCCGCCATGTCTATCACCTCTATGTCATCCGCACACCATGGCGGGACCAGCTCAGGGAATGGCTCAAAGAGTGCGGAGTAGAAACCGGCATTCACTACCCCATCCCGGTCCACTGGCAGGCGGCCTGCCAGACCTATTCTGGGGCCAGTGGCCTTCTCCCTGCCACCGAGGAGGCTGTCAGCGAGATACTATCCCTTCCGATGTACCCCGAGTTGAAGGAAGAAGAAGTGGACTATATCTGCGGTTCCATCACGCAGTTCTTCGAGACACGGACAGCCAAGAAGGCTCCGGCGGCCCTGGTCGGGAGATAGGCAGGGGACGGAGAGTAGCAGGACCATCCCGCTCCCCGCTCACCCGGGGTCCGGTTATCCGGCCCTTCTCAGGGCACTAGCCAAGGTCAGAGTGGCTTTCGTGCCGTGGAACAGTAAATGATGGGTCTTACCGGCCTCCAAGGTCAACCCGCTGGAGCTCGCCCATGGCCGTCCAGCGGACCACTGCGGGGGTGGTGGAAGCCGTCTCGCCATCAACGGTGAACCGCAGCACATCCCCCGGCAGGGCCCCCTCGTCCTCTGGGGTAGTGGGGTCATCGGCATATACCGGCATGAGTCCATACCGTCCGGCCCGGGTGACCACGAACTCCCCGGAGAGCACTCCCTGGGGGTCGTAGGCCCTCACTACGGAGCCGACGGGCAAGGGCCTGTCGTTCCACAGGCTATCGGGGCTGTAGAAGTTCATCCACCACGGGGTTGGAGCAGGCTGGTCAGAAGCAGCCACTGCTACCCCACCCACCAGAAAGACCAGCAGGGCCGGCGCTAACACAAGGAGCAAGCGAAGAGTGGGATTCCTCGCAGCCCAAGGGCAGACCTTCACGAAAGTATTCATCACGCGATATTATGGAGGGAAGAGGGTAAGGGAAACGGTTAAGATGGGTAAGAAACCGGTTAGAACGGGGTAAAGGTCTGGTCTAGAGAAGCATCTAAATCAAGTTGCGCAGGTAGTCGCGGAGTTCCGCACCCAACTCGGGATGGTCCAGCGCCAGGGCTACGGTTGCCTTGAGCCAGCTCATAGGGGTCCCGGCATCATACCTGACCCCCTCATACTCCACAGCGTAAATCTTCTCCCTGGGCAAGAGCCGGCGGAGACCATCGGTAAGCTGAATTTCCTGCCCCCTTCCCGGGGGGGTAGCCTCCAGCGCAGCAAATATCTTGGGTTCCAGAACATACCTCCCCACGATAGCCAGGTCTGAAGGGGCCTGCTGGGGAGAGGGCTTCTCCACCAGGTCCAGCACCTGGTAAAGGCGAGGCCCAATCTGCTTTGGGGCGATGATGCCGTAGCGCCCGACTTCCTCCTTTTTCACCCTTTCCACCGCCAGTACACAGCCCCCCAATTCCCCATAGGCCTCTATCAACTGGCCAATAACAGGCCCGTTGCCAACAAAGACATCGTCGGGGAGAAAGAGGGCGAAGGGCTCCTCCCCTACCACTGCTTGCGTTACCAGAACGGCATTCCCCAGGCCCAGCTGCTCTTTTTGCCTCACATAGGCGATGTCCGCCATGTTGGAGAGCCGGCGGACCTGTTCCCAGAGGGCGGTCTCTCCCCGCTGCTGAAGAAGGTATTCCAGTTCAAAAGAACGGTCAAAATAGTCCTCAATGGCCCGCTTCCCCTGGGCTGTAACCATGACAACCTGCTTCAGTCCCGCGGTGACGGCCTCCTCCACGGCATACTGAATAATAGGCTTGTCCACCAGGGGCAGCATCTCTTTGGGTTGAGCTTTAGTAACGGGGAGAAACCGGGTGCCCCACCCCGCGGCCGTGATCACCGCCTTGCGAACTTTCATCGGCCTCCTTCACCCCATTCCTCACAGCCCGAAGGACCCGGTTGTATAGCGGAGAAAGCAGAAAACAAAAAAGGACATAGAGTCCTGCCAGTCCGCCAATCCCCACCAGCGCCACCAGCAATACCTTCAAGGTATAGCGAGCCTCTCTTGAGCGGGTACCCTGTTCCTGGGGAGGGCAAGAGAGAAGGTGCTGCCCTTCCCCGGTTGGCTCGTGGCCCATATCCTGCCGCCGTGCGCCTCCACGACGGCTTTGCAGAGGCTGAGCCCGAGCCCCTTCCCCAGCGCGGGCAGCCCGTTGTCCACGCGATAGAAGAAATCAAATATCTTTTCCAGTTCCCGTATGGGGATACCTATCCCTTCGTCCCTCACCTGGACCAGAGCAAGGGGCAAGAGCGAGGCGAGGTCTTCCTGGTCCCGGACAGCCGGGGGCAGCTCATCCACGCTCCGTACGTATTCTGACACTATTTCTATGGTCCCACCTTGAGGTGAATACTTAAGGGCATTCCCTATCAAGTTCACCAGCAACAGTCGCATCTTCGTTTCGTCCAGAGAAAGTCTTGGCATGGTGCGGGGCGCCTTCACCCTAATACAATGGTCAGGCGCCTCCTCCTGCAGCTCCAGGGCCACGGACCTGACGAGCGAGGGCAACGAAACTGGCCGCAGCACAAGATCGAAACCGCCCTTTTCCAGCCGCCAGGATTCGATCACATTGCCCACCAGCCGTGCAAGGCGCGAGCAAAGATGTTCTATAGCCAGGAGGTACTGCCTCTCCTGTTCATCGGAAATGCGGCCCTGCATTTCCTGGAGGACGGTGGCGTAGGATTTGAGGGTGCCCAGTGGAGAGAGGAGTTCATGGGAAAGGAGGACCAGTTCGTCCGGTTCAGCCCTCTTCCTGGAACCGACCTCTTCCAGGGTTATCATCCACCGCGCTCCATCCCTGCGGTTGAGAAGCCTCTGGTGGACGTGAAACCTTCTTCCGTTTCCCTTGGTCCCGGGCGACCTGATCTCTAGCTCCCCGTCCCCACCCGGGCGGGCAGACCCCGGACTGCGCCCCAGGGCCTCCGCACAGTGGCGCCCGATATTCTGCCCGATTAGCTGACGGGCCAGGGTGTTCTCGGCAATGATCCTGAGGTTCCGGTCCAGGGCAAGTATGGGCTGGGGGGCCTTTTCAAGGGCCTCACTCCAGCCAAACCAGCCCCTCTCGTTCCTCAAGAGACCCGTTTCGCTGCTACAAGCTCCGAAGATTCTATAGCCAGACGGTAGCCCAAACCCCTCTGAGTCAAAATGTATTTGGGGTTTTCGGGGTCTTCCTCAAGTTTCTTGCGCAAATAGCGAATATATAGCTTGATATACTCCCTCTCATTGACATAGGCAGGACCCCAGACATGGAACAGCAGCTCCCTGTGGCCTATTACCTTGTTCTGGTTGCGCATGAGGTAAACCAGCAAACGAAACTCCGTAGGGGAAAGTGTCACTCTCCTGCCATTAACCGATACCTGGTGGGTCCTCAGGTCGACGTGCACCTCCTTGCAGGTAAGAACAGCCGGCTCGTCTCCACCGTTGCTCTTGCTGCGTCGAAGAAGAGCCCTAACCCGGGAGAGCAGCTCCTTGTGGTCAAAGGGTTTGCTCACATAGTCGTCCGCCCCCAGCTCAAAGCCCCGCAGTATGTCGGTGTTGCCGTTTCTGCCACTGACGATGATGATTGGAACGTCAGATGCCTCCCGGATGCGCCGACAGGCCTCCCAGCCATCTATCCCGGGAAGCATGATATCCAACAGGACCACGGCAGGACGGGAATTGTAGAGAAGCCGTATTCCTTCTAGGGCATTGCAGGATGATAGGACTTCGTAGCCTGCCCGGGCCAGCCAGTCTTCGAGAAGCGCCCTGGCCTCCGGGTCATCTTCTACTACCAGAACCCGGTCCCCCATCTTAGTAACCTCCCGACCCGATTCTCCCTCTGGAGGGGTGAGAAGCGACTGCGTTATTCAGTCTCGTCTATAACCAAATAGTACTTCTCGCCCAAGGAGTATGGTACCTTTTTCCTACGCCGCCAGCAGAGAGCCTAGCGCATTTCCTCAATAATGTCAATATTGGAGATATCCCCCCACATACCAGAATTCTAACAAGATTCTAACCGACCCCTCCCCCAAAAATGACTTTGCCTTGCCCACAATGGGTAGGGCTCAAGACAGGTGCGTTTGAGAGGAGACAGAGGAGTTGCCTGAAAAGGCCCGTGAAAACGCTGGCTAAGGTTATCCTGGTAGCGGAGAGTGATGCCTTCTCCCGAGAGCTTCTGTCTTCTGTCCTAACGCGCTCGGGATACCGCGTCATCTCAGCGGCCACAGCCAGGGAGACTATGGATAAAGCCAGCCGAGAGGGACCGGACCTTATCCTTGTTGACGTGGCTCTGCCTGACATGGACGGATTTGAGACTTGCCGGCGGCTACGCCATAATCCGGCTACTGAAACAATACCGCTCCTCCTTATGGAGGCGGCGGCAGAGCCAGGGGCGCAGGAGAGGGCTCTCCTGGCCGGGGCTGAAGGAAGTACTTCCAAGGCGGCAATATCCGGGGAACTGGTTTCCCGTCTGAATCGGCTTTTCTGGCCCCTGGAGGCAGCAAAAGCTAATGACACCCTGACTCGCCTCCCGCAGTATCGTGCCTTTCTATCCCAAACGACCAGACTCCTCTCCAAGAACGAGCCTCTTGCCCTCCTGGCCGTGAAACTCGTTGGCTTCAGGGCTCTCAGCCCGAAGGAGAAGGAGCAGGCCATTCGCCTTGGAGCCATGGCGATAAGGGAAGCGCTGGCCATTCTGGGAAAGCCATCAGATATAGCCAGCTACCAGGGCAGGGGAAATTTCCTGGTTCTTACAAGCCCTTACCGTGCCTCAGCCCTGTGCCGCCGTATTCTTGCGCGCTTCCAGAGTCTGGCTGCAAGCTTCCTTACTTCCCAGCCTCCTCCGTCTCTTGTCATCGGCGGGGTCACCAATCTCCACCGTGGTTTCAGGAATGTCAGCGAGATAATCCGGCTTGCCGAACAGGGGGGCAAGTATGCTCGGCGGCGGGGGCTCGGGCACTATCTAGCCTCCTGGGAAAAGAGCCTCTTGGGAGAAGCGGTGCCCCCTCCTCCCCCGGCCCCTTTTCGGGGCGCGCGGCTGCAGGGGGAATAATCCATTTCCAATAGAATAGGGAGAGAGGGTCAGCGAAGATGCCAATAGGCAATCATCTTGTGCGACGGCTTGAGCTGCCGGTAGTAGCCATGGAGCTGGCAGTGAAATCCTTGCTCAGCGAGACGACCCTGAGCGCTGAGCATCGCAAATCTTTGGACACGGTTCACCGTCAGTTGGTGGGCCTCCTCCGTAGCCTGGACGACTTGAAGGCAGGGCGAATAGCCGAAGGCCCGTTGGTGACCCAGCCCGGGGAAGTTGACCTGGCGGAGGCGTTCAGCCAGGCCCTGGGCCTGATGGAAGGAAGGGCCCGGGAAAAAGACATAAAGCTGGAGGTGGCGGAACTGTCCCCCTGCAGCCTCTTCTGTGACGCTGGGCTCCTGCTGAAGGTATTCTTCTACCTTTTACGCGCCGAGGTAGAAGTGGCTCCCTCCGCGTCTCGGATTGCCATCAGGGGCTACCGGGAGGGGGAAAACGCCAGAATCGAAGTAATAAATCCCTCCCGTCCAGCCTGGCCTCGCGTGCTGCCCCGCACCGGTCCGGGCCAGGACCTCTCCCTGGCCCAACGCCTGGCCCACGCCGTGGGCGGTGCCCTGAGGGCCAAGAGGGGGAAAGAGCGGGGAACGATTATACTCCTCCCCTGCAGCTACAGCAGTCCCTACCTGAGGGTAGGCCGCTTTCAAACCCAGGTCAACTCCAGAGTTCAGCTAGCCCTGAAGGAAATCGGAAGAATCCGAAAGGGACTGGAAAGGGATGAAAAGCTGGCCCGCCGCATGGAAGAGAGCCTATCTGCCCTGGAAGGCGCGGTGAGGGAAGCTCGGAGCGGCGCCAACTCGCTGGCTCTCATCGGTGATGAGATGGCATACAGGGAACAGGTCCAGCAGGACCACGTGGCCCAGCTGGAACTGGACCAGCTCACCTTTTTTGAAGGTGTCCTCGATATTGCCCGCGAACTAGTATCATTCTACAAGGGTCTGGCTCTGAACCCGGAAAGGGCCAGACGCGTTGCCCGCTTGGCCCTTTCCATCGCCTCAGAGCTGCACCTCTCCACGGCACAAAAAAGGAGCATCTACTATGGGGCCCTCCTCCACGAACTGGTCTTGCCGCGGGAAGAGGAGGCCAAGTCACACCCTCCTGACGAGGCGAAGACAAAAGAGCGCCTGCAGCTCCTCAGGGCCCTGTCTCAGGTAAGCTTCCTCTCCAAGGCCCTCCCTCTATCCCTGGCTGTCCATGAGAGGTTCGATGGAACGGGTTCCCCTCACGGCTTGAAAGGGCAGAGAATACCCATGGAGGCCCGCATCCTCGCCGTGGCTGACCAATACGAAGCCTTGGTCTCCGAGGCCTTGCGCCTCGGCCCTGAGGCCTCAGAAAGGGTCAGGGAGGAAATAATGGCCGCCTCAGGGACGGCCTTTGACCCGGCAGTGGCAGACGCCTTCCTCCGGGCCTGGAAGAGCAGGAGGCTAGCCATAGAGATTGAAGAGGTGAGCCGCGGCGACTGAGACGCCCTTTGAGAGGGCACGGCAAGGCGCGTCAACATCATGCTCCTGGCAACCCGGGGATGACTTGAGGAGAAGGCCCGGGTTAACCCTCTGTAGCTAGCAGAGGCTGGGCGGAACTCAAATCGAGTTCCCTCTTTCACCTGTAAGCTCTTTCTTACAGCTTCCTTTCAACGACGGGGCAGCCAGTGGCTCTTGCCCATTTACCAAACCATTACCAGGTTTTCCGCCGAAATTGACAGAAACTTAATCCTCTTTGCCCTGGTTCTTTACCTCTTGGGCTTAAAGTCAGAATGCGAATAGAGAAAGGACGTAAAGATATGCCCAAGAAGGAAGAAACCGGACGCGTCAGCCTTGCGAAGGGAAAGGCCCTCCTGGCTATGAGGGACCGTTTCCTGTCCCTGCAGGAGAAGTACAGGGACCAACTAGAGCAGAATAGAGATGTTCCGCTGGTGGCCGAGGTAGTCCTGCGGGATGTAGTCAAGACGATGGAGAAAGAAGGGCTCAACTCTGTTCTGGAGCAGCCCCAAGGCGTCATGTTTGCTGAGCTCCTTGGACACATTGCCAAGCAGAGCTTCCTCTACGGGTACCTCTGGGCTAAGGGCGAAGAAGAGCAAGAGGCCATCGGAGAAAGCGGAACTCCCAACAGATAGCTCACAAGAACACCCTGGAGGGTTAGCGTGACCGGGCGCTAGGCTACGTCTGGCCGCCATGTGGTTTAGAAGGGCAGCAGTCTCCCCAGGCCAGTAGGGCCAGTCAGTCTCTAGTTCCCACCGAGACTGACGTGCCTGTGGCACGGGCAATCGTCTTTCCCTCGGAGTTGACGACTGTCATTTCCGAAATTGCCAGCGTCCTGCCGGCATGAACGACCCTGGCCTCAGCGTGAATGGTTTCCCCCACAGGCGCCGAACCCAGAAAATTGATGTTCAGCTGGACAGCCACATACATATTCTCCAGAGTATTGACAGCACAGCCAAAAGCCTGGTCAAGCAGCGAGGCAATAACACCACCTTGCACCAGATTGTCCCAGGTAAGAAAGTCTCTTCGGACCTCCAATCTCACCTTAGCGTATCCTCGGGAGAGTTCTTCAACTGTCATGCCAAGAAAGACGGCGTAAAATGAGCTATCAAACTTGCGACGCATCTCCTCAATTTCAGCCATGGCTTCAATCTCCTGTCTGCCTACACGGTCAGCAGAGGATAACGAATCTCTCTGCCCCACAGGATTGTAGCGGAATAGCAGCAGCAGCACAAGAATTGGCAGACCTGCTGGGAGCCAAGACGCAAGGGTGGTTCTGGACGGATGGGGCGGATAGACTCCCGGCGCATGATTGACAAAGGGGCGAGACTTTGTATATCCTAAGCACAATGTCGCTCTTGTGAAAGGGGGAACTACATGAAAAAGTGGCTCTACCTGGTGCTGGCCATGGGGTTGCTTGTTGCCGCGGTTCCGCTGGCGGGCTGTGTTCAGCCAGTAATGGCGGAACATTACAAGGTTGGTGCGGTCCTGGCTCTCACCGGCCCCGCCTCTAACCTGGGTGTCCCGGAGAAGCAGACGCTGGAGATGATGGTGGAGGAGATCAATGCTAAGGGTGGTGTCAATGGGCATCTTCTGGAAGTGATTATCTATGACAACGAGACCAGCGCAGAGAAGGCCGTTACCCTGGTGAACAGACTTGTGGAGCAGGATAAGGTGCTGGCTATCATGGGGCCCACTACCAGCGGAGATAGCCTGGCCGTGATCGACGCCGTTACTACGGCCAAGGTCCCTCTAATCTCCCTGGCCGCCAGCATCGGTATTGTGACTCCCGTAGAGCAAAGATACTGGGTGTTCAAGACCCCTCAGGCCGACAAAGAGGCAGTCACCGAGATTTACAAATACATGCAGAAGAAAGGCCTTACCCGACTAGCTATAATCACCAACACCTCCGGGTTCGGGGCTGGCGGGAGGAAGTTCCTGCTCTCGGATGCTGCCAGCTACGGGATAAGCATAGTTGACGACCAGACTTATAGTGTCGGTGACACCAGCATGCAGTCCCAACTCACCCATATAAAGGGTACCCCGGCTCAGGCGGTGATCGTTTGGGACACCGACCAGCAGGCCGCTATTGTGGCCTCCGACATGAAGACCCTTCAGATGAACATCCCCCTGTTTGCCAGCCACGGGATTGCCAATAAGGCATTCATCCAGAATGCGGGGGCCGCCGCCAACGGGGTTATCTTCCCCGCGGGCAAGCTACTGGTGGTGAACGAGGTCCCCGCTACTGACCCGCAGAAGCAGGCCCTGACAAAATACAGGAACGATTTCGAATCCAAGTATGGCAGTGGGACCGTCAACACCTTCGGGGGGCACGCAGCTGATGCCCTCAACATGGTGGTCCTGGCCCTCCAGAAGCTACCGGCAGGCCTGGACCTTGCCCAGTCCAGGGCCAATATCAGGGATGAGATAGAGAAGGTCAAGGATTTCGTGGGCATAAGCGGGGTCTTTACTATGTCCCCCCAGGACCACCTGGGAATGAAACCAGGGTCCCTTGCCGTGATCAAGATAGTTGACGGGAAATGGACCTGGGCTCAGTAGGGACAACTTGCCTCACAGGCCATAAGCTGTACTTAGCAGGAAGGGGGGAAAGGTGGTCTTTCCCCCCTTCCTGTGAGGGTGTAGCCAGGGACCGATGTCAACAGAGCAGTTCATCCAGTATCTGATATCCGGTATTACTCAGGGCAGCATTTATGCCCTGGTGGCGTTGGGGTTTACCACCATCTACGCTGTGACCAAGATCATCAACTTCGCCCAGGGCGAGTTTGTGATGTTGGGGGGCATGCTCTCCTTCACCCTGGCCCATTCCGCAGGCATGCCTCTGGTTCCCGCCTTGCTACTTTCGGTGCTGAGCACAGCCGCGATTGGTGCCATCCTCTATACTCTTGCCATCCGCACTGCCAGAAAGGCCTCGGTAGTGAGCCTCATCATCATCACCATAGGAGCCGCCATCCTCATCCGCGGCATTGCTGCGCAGCTGTGGGGGGTGGAGGCTGTACGTCCTCCATTTTTCACCGGGGATGAACCCATACCGTTCCTGGGAGCCCTCATCCGCCCACAGGCCCTGTGGATAATAGGCACCTCCCTGGCCGCAACCCTTCTCCTGCATCTCTTCATGTCCTACACCATGATGGGAAAGGCTCTGAAGGCATCTGCCATAAGCCAGACAGCCGCCGCCATGGTGGGGATTGACACCCGACTGATGGCTCTGTGGGCCTTCGCCATAGCGGCCGCACTGGGTGCCCTCGGGGGAGTGGTGGTGGCCCCCTTGAGCCTCACCGCCTACAATGTGGGCGTCATGCTGGGACTCAAGGGCTTTGTAGCCGCTTCTGTGGGCGGCTTCAAGAGCCCGGTGGCTGCCGTCGTCGGCGGTCTGACCCTTGGGGTCGTCGAGTCGCTGGCTGTGGGGGTGGACTGGGGGCCCTTCACATCCTCCTATAAGGACGCCATTGCCATTGTCCTCCTGCTGTTGGTCCTGCTGGCGCGCTCTGGGAGCCTGGCAGCAGAGGAGAGAACAGGCTGATGATTAGGAGGGCGAAGGGTAATTGGACCTATCTTATTATTGCAGCGTTGCTCCTATTGCTGATATTGATACCTTTCGACTGGTTCCTGGGTCGGTACACCAGCCTGATGATCTTCACCGGCATCAGCACCATGGTTACGGTAGGCCTGTGCTTGCTGATGGGCTATACTGGGCAGGTATCCCTGGGGCAGGCTGCTTTCTACGGCACCGGGGCCTACATATCCGCTATTCTGAGCAAGACCTACGGCGTCAACCCCTGGCTGGCCATGCTAATAGCTGCCGCAGCTACTGGCGCCTTCGCCTATGTCATCGGCTATCCCATCTTCAGGCTGAGGGGTAACTACCTGGCAATGGCCACCCTCGGCCTGGGCGTAATCATGTGGATACTGTTCCGGCAACTGAGCCAGTATACCGGCGGCCCCGATGGTATGGCTGGCATTCCTTATCTGTCTATCGGCGGCTTCTCGTTCAATACCCCCTTCAAACGATACTTCCTGGTCTGGTTCTTCTGCCTGGTCATCCTGCTTATCTCACAGAACATCATCAGGTCACGGGCAGGGAGGGCTCTCAAAGCTATTCATGGCAGTGAGGCCGCGGCCGAGTCAATAGGCATCAATGTTGCCCAGTTCAAGGTTAAGGTCTTTGTCTTGAGCGCCGTTTACGCCTCGCTGGCAGGCAGTCTCTTCGCCCATCACCTGCGCCACGTAAGCCCCCAGTCCTTCGATTTCCTGGCCTCGGTGAAGTTAGTGGTGATGGCGGTAATAGGAGGCCTGGCCAGTGTCTGGGGTTCTATCTTCGGCGCCGCCACCACCCGCATACTCAGTGACGAGCTGTTGCTCAGGTTCGGCGAGCTGGATGTAATAGCATACGGACTCATACTTATGCTGGTCATGATTTTCATGCCAGAGGGTTTGTTTGTAAAACTAAAGGATATCATGGGACAATGGCGCCTCAGATATGAGCAGAGGGGAACGAAGACTTGAGTGAATCCATATTGGAAGCCAGGAGTTTGGGCAAGACCTTCGGGGGGCTGGTAGCCCTGGACAAACTTGACCTGACTATAGAGACAGGGAAGATCACCGCCGTCATCGGCCCTAATGGGGCTGGAAAGACCACGCTGTTCAACCTTATCGCCGGGGTCTACTCAGCAACCGCCGGTGAGATTCGCTTCCAGGGAATGCCTATTAGCCAAACTGCAGCCCACAAAAGGACAGCGATGGGCATCGCACGGACTTTTCAAAACATCCTCCTATTCGGGAACATGACCGCCCTGGAGAATGTAATGGCAGGCCAGCATCCTCGCAGTAGCTATGGCTTCCTGGAGGCTGCCCTGCGACTCCCCAAGGCCCATCGCGAAGAGGAGACCATCTCTCTCAAAGCGATAAGGTACCTTAACCTGGTAGGCTTGGGGATGTATGCACAACAGGAGGCCCTGAGCCTGCCTCTGGGACAACAAAAACTCCTGGGCATCGCCCGAGCCCTGGCCACTGACCCCAAGCTTCTGCTGCTCGATGAGCCCGGTGCTGGACTGACTACCCTCGAGAAGCGAGCCTTGGCCGACCTAATCCACCGCATCAGTGAAATGGGAATAAGCGTGCTGCTGGTGGAGCACGATATGCCCCTGGTGATGGGCCTTGCTCAGTGGGTCGTAGTTCTAGATAGTGGACGAAAAATAGCTGAAGGCACTGCCTCCCAGGTCCAAAGGGACCAGAGGGTCATTTCTGCCTACCTTGGTGAGGAGATAGAGTGATGTTGAAGGTTGAAAAGGCCTCGGTGTCCTACGGCCGGGTCACAGCACTGCGAGAGGTCTCCCTGGTGGTGAACGATGGGGAGATTGTAACTCTTATCGGTACTAACGGAGCCGGCAAGACCACCCTCCTGAACGCCATATCGGGAATGGTGCCCCTAAAGAGCGGCAGCATCTGGTTGCGCGATAGCCGGCTGTGCGGACTTTCAACTCACGAAACCGTGAGGATTGGGCTGGCCTACGTTCCTGAAGGAAGGCAAATCTTCGGCTCTATGTCGGTGATGGACAACCTGACCCTGGGTGCCTACTCCCAATGCTCCCAGAACCGATTCAGCACTCTAGGGCCCATTGGTTGGTTCCTTCGTCGTCCCTCAGTCCAGTCCAATTTGGAAATGGTATTCAGGCTTTTCCCAATACTTAGAGAGCGTCAGAAGCAGCACGCGGGCAACCTCAGCGGAGGCGAGCAGCAGATGTTGGCTATTGCCAGAGCGCTGATGTCCTCCCCCAAGATGCTTCTGCTAGACGAGCCTTCTCTCGGATTAGCACCTAACCTGGTGAAGGACATCCTGAAACTCCTGGTCAGACTGAGGAATGAGGGGCTTACCATACTCCTCATTGAACAGGATGCTGCTGCTGCCCTCAGAATTGCTGATAGAGGCTATGTAATGGAGAGGGGACGAGTTACCATTGAGGGCACTGCCGGGGAGCTTCTAGGTGATGATAGGGTGATACAGGCGTACCTGGGTACAAGGATTTCTTAGTCTAATATAATACAAACGTGGTAAAATAGCTTGGGGCCAATGACGAAGGGACATGTGAAGAAGATGAAGCGCCTATTATCAGGCAACGAAGCCATTGCCCTCGGAGCATACCACGCCGGTGTAAGTGTTGCTGCTGCCTACCCAGGGACTCCCAGCACCGAGATACTGGAAAGTCTAGCCAGGATGGATGGCATCTATGTTGAGTGGTCCACCAATGAGAAGGTGTCCATGGAAGTAGCTATGGGAGCTTCCTATGGTGGGGTCAGAGCCCTGGTTCCCATGAAACACGTAGGATTGAATGTAGCGGCAGACCCCTTTTTCGCGGCATCGGTGACAGGGATAAGAGGGGGGCTGGTGGTGGTATCCTGCGATGACCCCGGTATGCACAGCTCTCAGAACGAGCAGGACAACCGCCATTATGCTCGCTTTGCCAAGGTCCCCATGCTGGAACCCAGCGATAGTCAGGAAGCCTATGACCTTATGAAATGGTCTCTTGAGATGAGCGAGGAATTCGATACACCGGTGCTCTTCCGCACTACCACACGGATCTCTCACTGTAAGACCGTGGTAGAAGTGGATGAAACCCCCCAAATCGCGAAGAGGTCTCCCAGATTCATCCGGGACCCCGGCAAATTCGTCATGGTCCCCACCAACGCCAGACCCAGGCATCCCCTCATGGAGGCGCGTATACAGAAGCTGTCATCATATGTAGAGACGTTTCCCCTTAACGAGCTAATCCTCAGAGACCGAAGCATCGGCGTCATCTCCGCCGGGGCTGCTTACCAATATGCCCGGGAGGTTTTCCAGAATGCCAGCTTCCTCAAGCTGGTGACCACCTACCCTCTCCCCCGTAACCTTATCAGGGAATTCGCAAGCAAGGTGGAAAGGGTAGTGGTGGTAGAGGAGCTTGACCCCTTCATTGAGGATTCCCTGAAAGCTATGGGCATTGATGCCCTGGGCAAGGAGTTCGTGCCCATCACCGGGGAGTTGAACCCACAGGTATTGGAAGAGGGAGCCGCAAAGGCGGGACTCCTCCAGAGAGCCAGAAAGACCAAGCCCGAGAGGTCTCCGGTGCCGCAGCTCCCCCTGCGTCCGCCGCTATTGTGTCCCGGCTGTCCCCACATGGCTGCCTCCTATGCCCTGAGGAGGCTAGACTTCTACCACACCCACCCCCAGGAGGACCCGGCATCGGGCAGGGAAGTCCTGGGGGAACTCAAGCGCCAGGGCGTAATAGCCACCAGCGACATTGGGTGCTATACCCTGGCGGTCTATCCGCCCCTCCTGGCCCTGGATACCTGTGCCTGCATGGGGGCGAGCATTGGGCAGGCCCACGGGCTGGAGAAGGCCGGGGTGGCCAACAAGACGGTGAGCGTCATCGGCGATTCCACCTTCCTTCACTCCGGCATCACCAACCTGGTCAACATAGTGTACAACAGGGGCAACAGCACGGTGATAGTTCTGGACAACAGCACCACTGCCATGACCGGCCATCAGGGGCACCCGGGAACTGGCATCACCGCCAGGGGAGAAGAGGGGCAGAGAGTGGTAATTGAGGACCTCTGCCGCGGCGTGGGGGTCAGGGATGTCAGTGTGATAGATGCCTTCAACCTCCCCCTCATTGAGGCTACCATAAGGCGATGTGTGGAGATGCAGGAGCCTTCCGTGATTGTGATTCGCGGCTCGTGTCCCCTTCATGTAAGGGGCAAAGGCACCGCGCTGGCGGTGGACCCGGAAAAATGCGACAGCTGCTTTGCCTGCCTCAGGCTTGGCTGTCCGGCTATAGTCATAGAAGGGGAAAAGGCCAGGATTGATTCCTTCCAGTGCCTTGGAGAGAGGTGCTCGGTCTGCCTCCAGGTGTGCACCCGGGATGCCATCAAGGCAGGGTAGGGTGAAAACAGATGTGCTCATGGTAGGGGTAGGAGGTCAGGGGGTGGTCCTGGCCAGCGATGCCCTGGCTGAGATTGCCATGAAGAACGGCTATGATGTGAAGAAGTCAGATACCCTGGGGATGGCCCAGCGGGGCGGCAGTGTGTCCAGCCACGTCAGGCTGGGGGAGCACATCTTCTCACCCATTATGAGTAAGGGCGACGCTGATTTTCTCCTGGCTTTCGAGCTGCTGGAGGGCGCCAGGAGCGCGGACTATCTCAGGCAAGGGGGCGTCGCCATCATAAATGACCAGGCCATCCCCCCATTGTCTGTGGTGGGCGATGCCTCGGCCTATCCCAGCACCAGTGAGGTGGAGAGGATTATCCGCCGGTACACCGATGAGGTCTACTTCCTGCCGGGACGGGAGATTGCCGAGGAGATGGGCAATGCCCAGGTACTCAATGTGCTGCTCCTGGGTTTCTTGTCCCGCTTCCTGGCCATGGATGAGCAGGCGTATATTGGGGACCTGTCTCAGCGAGTCCCGGCCAGGTTTCTGGAGTTGAACCTGAGGGCCTTCTCCCGGGGCAGGGAAGAGGCTGAATCCCGGAGGCTGGCAAAGCCCATAGGAATGCGAGAGCGCCGGAGGTCAAAACGATGATCTGGAGCCCCAAGTATGAGACGATGCCCAGAAAGGACCTGGAGAGACTCCAGCTGGAACGGCTGAAGGCCCAGGTAGCCCGGCTCAACGAGAAAGTCCCCTTCTACCGGCAGGCCTTCCTGGACAAGGGCATCACCCCTGCCAGCATTCGCTCCCTGGCAGACGTGGCCAGGCTGCCTTTCACAGCAAAACACGACTTCCGCGACAACTACCCCTTCGGGCTTCTGGCTGTTCCCCATGATGAGGTGGTGAGGATACACGCCTCAAGCGGTACCACAGGCAAGCCGGTGGTAGCTCCCTATACCAGCGGCGATATAGAGATGTGGACGGAGGTTATGGCCAGGACTCTGACTTCTGCTGGAATGAGCAAAATGGACATAATGCAGAATGCCTATGGCTACGGGCTGTTCACAGGAGGGCTGGGCTTCCATTATGGGGGGGAGAGGGTCGGTGCCGCTGTTATCCCCACTTCAACGGGCAACACCAAGAGGCAGCTCATGCTCATCCAAGACTTGGGGACCACTGTTATCACCTGCACTCCTAACTATGCGCTCATAATCGCTGAAACGGCACTGGAGATAGGATTAGACCTCAAGTCTACCAGGCTCAGGCTAGGAGTCCTGGGGGCCGAGCCCTGGTCGGAGCGGATGAGAGCAGAGATAGAGGCCAAGCTGCCCATCAAAGCCATAGATATATACGGACTTACCGAAATAGTGGGCCCCGGCGTCTCCGTGGAGTGCCCCCACCAGTGCGGCATGCACATCTTCGAGGACCATTTCCTGGCTGAAATCGTTGACCCCCGGACGGGTGAACAGCTTCCCTATGGCGAAAAGGGGGAACTCGTGCTTACCACCCTCACCAAGGAAGCATTGCCAGTTATCCGCTTCCGGACCAAGGATATAACCTCTCTAGACCCCTCGCCCTGCAAGTGCGGGAGGACCCTGGTGCGCATGTCCAAGGTAACTGGTAGGACTGATGACATGCTCATCGTCCGCGGCATCAATGTCTTTCCCTCGCAGATAGAGAGTGTTCTCCTTGAGGTTGAGGGCGTGGAGCCCCACTATCAGATCATAGTTGACCGGGAGCACCACCTGGACGAGCTGGAGATCTGGGTGGAGGTCTCGGAGGCCGTCTTCTCCGATGAGATGCGCAAGCTGGAGTCCCTGGAAAAACGGGTGAGAAAGGAGCTGGAGAGCGTCCTGGGTATCAGTCCCCGGATAAAGCTGGTGGAGCCGAAGTCCCTGGCCCGTACTGAGGGGAAAGCGAAGAGGGTCATCGACCGGAGGGAGCTGTAGATGAAAGCCAGGCAGGTTTCCGTCTTTGTCGAAAACCAGCCAGGGAGGCTGGTGGCCATGCTGGAGGCGCTGCAGACCAGGAATATAGACATTCGGGCCCTTTCTGTGGCCGACAATGCCGATTTCGGCATAGTCCGCATGATCCTCTCGGATACACGCTTGGGCGCCGATGTGCTGCGAGAAGCCGGATTTACCGTAAAGGAGACTACCGTCCTTCAGAAAGATATGCCCGATAGGCCGGGCGGTCTCCTGGAAACGGTAGCCAGGCCTTTGAGCGAGGCCGGTATCAACCTGGAGTACTTCTATGCTTTCCTTGACCCTGCTCCCGGCAAGGCTACTATTGTGATTAAGGTGGCAGACCCCGAGCGGGCTGAAAGGGTGCTCGGGCCGTAATGGAATGCACCGTCGAGCTTTTCGGAACCCTTCGACAGCTAATGAAGGCCTCTGAGGTCAAGCTCAAGCTGCCTCCCGGGTCAAGCCTCAGGGATGTATTGAGTAACCTGGTACAAAGAGAGGCCCGGCTGCTGGAAGGTGTGGTTGACCCAAAGACGAAGGCCCTCAACGGGCCCTACCGGTTCTACAAGGAGGGGAAGGGCTTTATGGATGACCTGGGCCAGAAGGTGGAGCACGGGGACCGCTTTTTGCTGATGTCGGCGGCGGTGGGGGGCTAGTTTGTATTCGTACAGCGGCAAGTGCCTGGTCGTGGACCTGACTACGCAGAGCACACGGCTGGAAGAACTGCCCGAATCCTTGCTCAGCAGTTATGTTGGCGGAGTGGGCCTGGGAACCCGGCTCCTCCTCGAGAAGTCGACGCCCGGTGCCGAACCCCTCAGCCCGGACAATCCTGTGGTCTTTGTCTCCAGTGGACTGGCGGGCACCATGGTACCGACTGCCAGCAAACATGCGGTAGTAACCAAATCCCCGCTGACCGGTCTGGTGGGCGATTCCCTTTCCTCCAGTCACTGGTCCCTGGCATTGAAAAGGGCAGGCTATGATGCCCTGATAATCACCGGAATGGCTTCCTCCTGGGTTTCCCTATTCATAGATGATGACATAGTTCACTTCCGCAAGGCAGACCACCTGTTAGGTAAAGGCAGCTCCCAGACTGAAGAAGCTATCCGCAGGGAGACAGGTGACAACAGGGTCAGGGTGGCATCTATTGGCCCTGGTGGGGAGAGACTGGTTCGCTATGCCTGCATCAGCAATGACAGCAACCGCCAGGCGGGTCGCACCGGCACCGGCGCCGTTATGGGTTCCAAGAGGCTGAAGGCTATCGCCATCAGGGGGACCAAGCCCATCTCGGTATGGGACCTCGACGGGCTTCAAAAAGTCTGCGCCGACCTCTACGCGAAAGCACAGACTTCTGCCACTGAGAAGTACAGAATGCTGGGAACACCAGCCAATGTTCTGGTCCTGAATCGTCTGAGCGCACTCCCCACCCGCAATTTCCAGCAAGCCTCCTTTGAGGGAGCTGAAGGCATCAGCGGGGAACACCTGGCAGAGTGCTATCTGGCAAAGGTAACCGCCTGTGCCAGCTGCCCTATCGCCTGTGAACACCTGTACCGGGTCCAGGACGGCCCCTACGCAGGGCTGGAGATGATGCTGGACTACGAGACCCTCTTTGCGCTGGGTCCTCTCTGCGGCATCAGCTCGGTGCCAGCAATACTAAAGGCAGCGGAGCTGTGCGACTTCTATGGCATAGACACCATAAGCACTGGGGGCTGTATCGCCTGGGCTATGGAGTGCTTCGAGAAGGGGCTGTTGACCACAAACGACACCCGGGGGCTGAGGCTGTCCTTCGGAAACCATGATGCTCTGGTGGAGATGGTGGAGCGCATCGGCAAGCGGGACGGCGTGGGCGACCTTCTCGCCGAGGGAACCAGGCGAGCTTCAGCTCAACTGAAGGGAGGCTCCGAGCATTGGGCTATTCATTCCAAGGGGCTTGAGTTGCCAGGCTATGACCCCAGGAGCATGAAAACCCAGGCCCTCGGATTCGCTGTGGGGCTGCGCGGCGGCTGTCATAACCGCTCCCCTTCGTACGAGGTGGATATGTCACCCGGCGTGGACCGGCTGAAAGCTGAACCGGGACGAGGGTTGCTCAACAAGGAGAAGGAGGACTTCGCCGCCGTCCTCGACTCCCTCATCCTCTGCAAGTTCATACGTCGTTGCTTCGAGGACTTCTTTCTGGAGGCAAGTCGGCTATACACCCTGGCCACCGGCATAAACATGAGCCCTGCTGACCTCAGGCAGGTTGGCGAAAGGGTCAACAACTTGAAGAAGGCCTTCAATATTCGCGAAGGATGGACACATGCCGACGACTGGCTCCCCCCCCGCATGTTTAAAGACCCCATACCTTCCGGCGAAGCCAAGGGAGCGGTCCTTTCCGAGGCAGAACTGAGAATGATGATAGATGATTACTATAAGGCACGCGGCTGGACTGCCGAGGGCCTCATTCCCCCGGGGAAGTTGAAAGAACTTAAAATGGATGATGTGATAGAATTGCTCAATGGATAGTGACATGGAGCGTAGGTACATCCACTGCGATGCTGATAAGTGCACTGGCTGCCGGATATGCGAACTCGTCTGCTCAGCATCCAAGGAAGGCAGGTTTCATCAGGAGCTATCCAGGATAAGGGTAGCCCAACCCACCCCCACCATAGTTACAAGCATCGCCTGCCGCTTCTGCGAGAATGCCCCCTGCATAGCTGGTTGTCCCAAAGACGCCCTGAGTATGAGTGGGGAGACTAATACTCTTAAGCTCGACAAAGCGCGCTGTACTGGTTGTGGCTGGTGCATAGAAGCCTGCGATTTCGGGGCTATCATGCTGGATAGAAGCACGAAATCGGTAGTCATGTGCGACCTGTGCCTTTCTCTTCCCGAACCCCGTTGCGTTGAGATATGCCCGAAGAAGGCCCTCAGTCTTTCCACGTCGGAGGCAGTTGCCCAAAAGGCCAGGGACCGGGTAGCGACGACTTCAAAAAAGTGTATAGTGTAGCCGCAAAGAGCAAAAGGCATATCCCGCTCGCTCTTGTTTCCGCAATAGCCGTATTGGCACTCCTGTGCGGACTATCTTTGTCTTTGCCTGCACTGGCACAAACCCAGCCCGCAAGTCTTAAGAACGTAGTGCTAACGGTATATCCTGAATACGACGACCCCATTGGCCTGGGAGTCCCCACAGTGCTAGTGATGCTCGACGGACAAATTGAAGGTGCAGTCCCGCCAACAACTGTCAGGTTCCTGGTACCGCAAGGTGCAACCATGTATTCCGCGGGGTCTGGACCTAGAGCAAATTATGTGGGAGGACCTCCCGACAGGAAACCTTCGGACATCAGCGGATGGGATGAGATCAGCTATGAGCTCCAGACTGACAACTTCGTCGTCGAATATTACATGCCCATACAGACCTCGCCGGACAAGGCGTTCTCAGTTGAGTTTGTTCCTCTGTACGACATTAGCCGTTTGACAGCTATTGTGCAGGAACCACGGCAAGCTACGAACTTCAGCTCGGCACCTCAGATGCAGCCTGTAACGCAACGGCAGTCTACCGATACGCAGGGGTTCAATCTGCGTTACTACACATACGCCACTTTGAAGAGCCTCCAACCAGTCGGCTTCTCCATCTCCTATACGAAGAAGAATCCTGCCCCATCACTGGAAATCAGCAGCTCCAACCAGGGACCTGTGCTCGTTGCCGTGATACTGGGTGTCGTTTTGCTGGGGATTGGAGTCTACTGGGCACTCAGGAAATCATCCTCTGTGAGATCGGGCAGAGATAGAGTCTCCAGAAAGGGACATGGCTCGGAACCTGGCGGAGACCGTTTCTGCACCCGGTGTGGTGCCGAGCTGGACAAGTCACACCGCTATTGCCGCAAATGCGGAACCAAGGGCCGTTAGAAGTTGGGTTCACATAGTTTACATAATCCGTGCAGAAAAAGATATAATGCGCGACACAGGTACAGGCAATCGGAGAAAAGGGGGGTACTACACGGATGACTGCAGTTCACATTCCCGGCAAGAAGTCCGGTCATATCATGCTGTTTGCCCTCAGTACCTGCGGCTGGTGTCAGAAGACAAAGAAGCTGCTGGATGATTTGGGGGTGGAGTACTACTACGAGTATGTTGACCACCTTCATGGCGACGAAAGGGAAAGAGCGATACAAGAGGTAGCGGGCTGGAATCCCAGTGGCACTTTCCCCACCCTGGTCATAAACGGTGAGAGATGCATCGTTGGCTACAAGGACGGGGAAATCAGGGAGGCGCTGAGCGTTGCCTGAGCGGGAGGTAACCGAGGCCGATATTGACAGCCTGCATAAGAGACTGGAGCAGGAAGCTGAATCTGCCGGCTATCATCTCAATGCTGATGTGCAGTTCACAAAGGGCCTGGTCAAGAGCCTGCTCGTAAACGAGCGCAGGTATGGCTACTGGGCCTGCCCCTGCCGCCTCGCCTCGGGAGACAAACAGGAGGACCTGGACATTATCTGTCCGTGTGACTACAGAGACCCTGACCTGAATGATTATGATGCCTGCTACTGCGCCTTGTACGTCTCTGAGGCTGCCCGGAAGGGCGAAAAGACCGTAGGCAGCATACCGGAGCGGAGACCACCGCCAGCGGAACGTCAGCAAAGAGCTCAAAGGCAACCAGGAGGAATGTTCGGGCTTTCCCTGCCCATATGGAGGTGCAAGGTGTGCGGTTATCTTTGCGCCAGGGAACAGCCACCCGAAGTATGTCCCATATGCAAGTCAAAGAGAGACCGCTTTGAGCGGTTCATTGAGGCAGCAAGGACATAGTGGGAATCACTTTTGCCTGGCGGTGGATGTCTTGGCCAGGGCTGCCTTGACCCGCTGCAACAGGGCAGTCGGTGAGACTGGCTTTTCGATATAATCGTCCGCAGCAAATTGCACCGCCGTCTCCAGGTGGTAGCGCCGTCTAGCAGGCTCCTCCCTCACCGAGCTCAGCACCACGATGGGCATGCTGTCGTAGGCTCGCCACTTCTCTTCTTCATGGAGTTCCTTCAGTACGGCGAAGCCGTCCTTCCGCGGCATAAGGAGGTCAAGCAGCATCAAGTTCGGCCTTTCCGCAGCCAGCTTGAGCAGCGCTTCCTCACCGTCTTTTGCCATGATCACCTGGAAGCCTGCTGGCTCCAGCATCATGCCTATAGCGTCACGCATATCAGGGTCGTCGTCCACCACCAGAATCTTGGCTCCCTCAGTTGTCTTCTCTGTCATTGCTGGCGCTCCCCCTGTGCCTGGCCCTGCCGAGGCAAGGTGAAGCTGAATCTGCTCCCCTGGCCGGTCTCAGGGCAGGGGCTTTCCGCCCAGACCCTGCCCCCGTGGGCTTCCACGATCCTTTTTACTATAGCTAGGCCAAGCCCCGTTCCCGGGACTTCCACATTGCTGCCCCGGAAGAACTCGTCGAAGAGGTGAGACATATCCTGGGGTGGAATGCCTATGCCGGTATCCAGCACCTCGATTAGGACCTCATCGGGCTTCTCCTTCACCCGCAGCGTCACCATGCCGCCAGATGGGGTGTATGTCACAGCGTTGACCAGGAGGTTGGTCAGCACTTGCTGCAACCGGAGTTCATCGCCCCGGACGTTGGGCAGTGGCTGGGGAAGCTCCTTCTTCAGCGCTATCTCTTTCTGCTGCGCCTCAACGGCCACCACCTCTAGAGAATTCTTGATCACCGACTCCATGTCGGTCTCCTTAAGCTCATCCATCAGTTGCCCAGCCTCTAATCTAGATAAATCCATGATGTTGCTGATAAGCTCAATCATCTGCATGACTCTCGTGCTGCTCCGTTTGAGAATCTTGAGCACCTTATCTGGGATTTCCCCAGCATAGCCTTCGAGCACAACACCCATATAGGCCTGAACAGCTGCCAGGGGAGCCTTGAGGTCATGCCCTGCCACGTATACGAGGCGAAGAAGGTCTTTTCTGCCCTCTTCCAGCTTGAACAGCTCTCTGGCCACCTCTCGTAGGCGGCCATGGAGGTATTCCCTACTTACTTCCAGCCTGGCCAGCTCCTGGGCCTCCTGAATGAGAAGCTCGTTGGCCTTTGCTATGGCCTCATGGGTCCCAGCCCTATCGAGAGCCAAGGCCCCAAGATTAGCCGCGGCCCTGAGGAAATCGATTTCCTCGGCGGAGTGACTGCGGGACTCCGAGGCGTAGATCCTGAGCACACCTGCCAGCTCCTCGCCCAGCATCATGGGCACTGATAGCATGGAGACGATGCCCTCTCTGATAGCCTCCTCCCGATATTCCACCCGGGCGTCGGCAGATACATCAACCATAGAGACATTCTTGCCGTCCGCAAACTCGGTCAGGATGTGGGTGCGCTGCACGGGCCCCTTCTGCACATACTCCCTGCTCAGCCCATAGTCGGCACTGTGCGTGAGTTGACCCCTTTCCGCGGTCAGCAACAGGACAGCGCAGCCCTTGGCGCCGACGGCCTTAGTGACGCTTTCCACAATTGACTGGAGGACGCCGCGAACCTCCAGAGTGGAATTCACCGCGCTGGCGATTTCATAAAGAGCCTTGTGGCCAACAAACCCCATCATAAACAGCGTGGGTTCGGATGAAGTCCGCCCCGGCCTTCACCTTCTTGGGCAGCTGCTCTACACGGCCAGGCTGGACAGGCGCACAATTGCTGTCTGATTACCGGCGACATTGACGCCATCGCAGCAGCTTTTCAGCAACTCACCCTATTTTTGCACCACGTGGCCTGAGGTGCCCCTTCGGCGCGGCATCTGCGGTCACTGCAAATTGGCCGCCGGTCAGGACCTTCTACAGCTTGGTTCCCGCGGCTGGAAAAGTAACCAGCTCCAACCGGCCGTCCAGGCCTGTGGGGCTCACCCAACACGCCTTCACCTCGCCAAAAAGCCGCCAAGCATCAGGCCAAACAAGACTAACTCTTCATGCCTTGATGTGGCCAAGGGGAAGCACGTCCCGGCCAAAAACCGTGTTAATCAGTACCGCTGCTGAGCAATACCAGGCGATGAGAGCGCACAGAATCCCCTCGTACCCGGCGATGGTCCTGACAGTGTGGCTATACTCGCCCCAGGCCAACAGGAAGAAGAGCAGGGTCAGAGTCACAAAGACGCTCACCACCCCCCAGGACGTTTTCAAAGAGGCAACTGTCGCGTAGGCTGTAAAGATACCCCATCCTACTAGGAACAGAGCCATACCAGCGGGAGCAACGGCAGGAAGCAAGTCTGCATTTTGCAGAATTATCATAGTGGCCAGGGCGATCCAGAAGGCACCAAATGACGAGAAACAGGTAGCCCCAAAGATGTCCCCACGCTTCATGTCCCACATACCGGCACAAAACTGCGCGAGGCCGCCATAGAACAATCCCACGGGTAGGACCATACCCAGGCTATTGGCATCGACAATCCCGGCATTGACGAAATTCAGCAGGAAGGTGGTCATAGCGAACCCCCCCAAGCCAAGAGCTGCCGGGTTTGCCAGTTTGTTGTCACTCATGAGTTTCTATCCTCCTCTTTTCGTTGTTCCCCTTCTCACGCACCGTCTTTGCTCCGTCTACCACTGACCAGCGTTTCTACTACCGAGGGGTCAGCCAGTGTGCTGGTATCGCCCAACTGGTCGATGTTGCCGGCAGCAATCTTGGTGAGTATTCGCCTCATGATCTTTCCGCTTCTTGTCTTGGGCAGAGCATCGGCAAACTGAATTTCGTCTGGCGAGGCTATAGGGCCAATCGTCTTGCGAACATGAGATACCAGCTCCTTTCTGAGAGCGTCAGATTCTTGCTCGCCAGCTTTTAGAGTGACGAAGGCATATATCCCATCACCCTTTATCTTGTGGGGCGTACCCACAACCGCAGCTTCTGCCACCTTGCTATGGGAAACCAGGGCACTCTCAACTTCGGCTGCTCCTATGCGATGACCTGACACTTTGATGACATCGTCTATGCGTCCCATTAACCAGTAGTAGCCATCTTCATCCACCCTGGCCCCATCTCCGGTGGTATACATGCCAGGGAACTGAACGAAGTAGGTCTTCTTGAACCTTTCTGGCTCACCATACACCCCCCGCATCAAGCCCGGCCACGGTCTCTTAATCACCAGATAACCACCCTCATTCACATCAGCGGCAGAGCCATCCTCTCTGAGCACTGCTGGCACAATCCCAGGAAAAGGCCATGTAGCTGAACCTGGCTTCAAGGGAGTAGCTCCGGGCAGTGGACTAATCAGTATGCCACCCGTCTCTGTCTGCCACCAGGTATCCACAATTGGGCACTTGCCCTTGCCTATCACATTGTAGTACCACATCCAGGCTTCAGGGTTGATAAATTCACCAACCGAGCCCAGGATACGCAACGAGCTTAGGTCATGCCTGTTGGGCCACTCATCTCCCTCTCTCATTATCGACCGAATCGCAGTAGGAGCAGTATAGAAAATATTAACCTGATACTTCTCCACAATCTCCCAGAATCTATCTGGATGAGGATAGGTAGGAACGCCTTCAAACATGAGACTTGTTGCTCCAAGGGCCAAAGGACCGTAGACGATATAGCTATGACCAGTCACCCAGCCAATATCCGCTGTACACCAGTAGGTGTCCTCTTCCTTTACATCGAATATCCATTTGAAGGTCTGCTGGCAGTATAAGAGGTAACCAGCCTGGGTGTGGAGAACACCCTTGGGTTTTCCTGTGCTGCCGCTGGTATAAAGGATGTATAGGGGATCCTCGGCATCCATTACCTCGGGCTCGCAAAGCAGTTCTGTACCATCAGCATTCATCTCGTCTTCCCACCAGTAGTCACGGCCCTCCTTAATGGGCACTTCAATCTTGGCCCTCTTGACTACTATCACATCCTTCACCTCGGGGCAGGCCTTGAGGGCCTCGTCTGCATTGTCCTTGCTCCTTATGATTCTACCGCCACGGTAGTAACCATCGACACAAACGAGCATTTTGGACCCGCAGTCAAGCATCCTGTCCCTGAGGGAATCTGCACTGAAACCGCCAAAGACCACGCTATGGACAGCCCCAATCCTGGCACAGGCCAGCATAGCAACCGGTAGCTCAGGAATCATAGGTAGATAGATAGATACCCGGTCACCCTTCTTGACGCCATGCTTCTTCAAAACACTGGCAAACTTGCAGACCTCCCCGTGTAGCTGTTGATAGGTAAGCGTCCTGCTATCACCAATGTCCCCTTCCCAGACTATTGCCGCTTTGTTCTTCCTCCATGTCTTGAGGTGCCTGTCCAGGCAATTGTAGCTGACATTGAGCTTTCCCCCAACAAACCACTGGTGCTTAGCCTCCTTGAAGTCTTCGACAAGCACCCTGTCCCACTTCTTATACCAATGGAGCTGTTCTGCCATCTCTGCCCAAAACCCCTCAGGGTCGTCAACAGACCTCTGGTAAATCTTCTTGTACGCGTCCGGGCTCTTGATATGAGCGTTTTCGCTGAGCTCCTCTGGAGGATAGAAGACTCTTGCCTCTTCCATCATAGAGGTAATTGCCTTGGGTTCTTCTTGCACAGTCATCCTCTCTTAACCTCCTTCAGTTCGATAGTCAACCTGCGGGTATTTTGGCATTGGCTACGGCCAGCCAAATGCCGTCTGCGGCGTCCCCTAATCAGCAGTAACACCTAGCAACTGAACATACGCCTGGTGTAGTCTTGTTGCCACCATCCGTGCTACTGCCTTGAAAACCACAACGCCCATGTCGGGGTGGGTGGAACACATGTTGGACAGCTCCTGCCCGCCCACTGCCAGTGCCGTTGTCTTCTCTATGGCTTTTACCGTAGCAGTATAAACGTGCGGCTCTATTATAGCTGACCAGCCAAAGCTCTCAAAGTTGGACGCCGCCTGGACCTGACGCTGGGCCATTGGCCCCACTTCCAGGAAAATCCCTACCAGGCCGTCTTCGATTACGTAGAGCTTCCCTCCTATCTTGCCCTGCTTGCATATAGACGCCCCCGGCTCAAATACCTGATGAGTGAACATTTTCTCCAGCAAGCCAAGTTGCTCGTTGTCCAACTCACGAAACAGGTCGGACCTCTTCAGCGCCTCTAGTTTGTTCAACTTTACCCCCCATTTAACATATTCCGCTCGGCAACGCACAGATTGCCTATGTGAATTATATCACTCACTGGCAAGAATACAAGTGGGTGTACTCCTTCAGGCGATTGGCGACACTTCCCTCTTTCCAGGTTCCGGACATTTTGTCAGATACTGTTGAGGGGTTAGGTAGCCAAGGACTGGGGCAAAATGGTCCCTCTCCCAGCCTGTCAAGCTGACGGGATTACCCTTCTTCAGCCCGCCCAATCTCTCGGGGCTCGATTATGCGCTTCGCCTCATCGGCGAGCCCCTGCGGCACCAGGATGCTCACTTGCCCTAAACCATCGACAGTGAGGCCATACACTCTGCCGGCACTCTCCCATTTGAGCAGGACGGGGATTCCTTCGCTCTCCAGATGCGACTTGACAACATTGGCAGCGAGCTCACCCTGAACCGTGCAGACCACCACAAGGTCTGATTGAGAGCATCCCATGTCTCTGCCTCTCCTCAGCGTCCACTATATCAGATAGTCCTCGTTCTTGGAAGGCGCTGGTGCAACATGAGGGAGGTAGATTGGGACTTCCCAGTGGCGTCTGTTCTTTAACGGCGGGGGGGGATGGGGGAGGCCAGGTAGTCGGCCAGATGGCGCCATCGCTGGGGGTCCTTCCCGGAGGTGAGTTCTGCAAGATACAGCCTCACCCTGTCGGGCTCTTTCAGCGGCTCTACCGAGATGTCCTCTGGCAGGAGGGGAATAACATCATGGTAGGCCCCTATGAAGAGGACGGCGGTCTCCCCTTCCTTCAGGGTTTCAGCGATGGTCCTGGCTATGAACCTGTCCCTTTCCTCCAGCAGGCGCGCCCTCCGGGCCTTGAGTTCCTGGGAAGGGCCTTCGGCGCCGGCTTCCTGGCGGGCCAGCCTCAGCTCCTCCAGGAGAAGGGAGGGGTCCTCGGTTTTTCTTATGTCTGCGCCCCTGTTCGCCAGGTCCAGAAGGAGGCGGTGGTTCAGGCTGCCCCTTCTGGCCGCCTCTTCTATGACCCTCCTGCCCAGCTCGCCATCGGCAGCCAGGCCGTCCTGGTATATCACCAGGTGGCTGCCTTCCAGGGATAGCAGGTGGTCCTCTACAGCCCGCCAGAACCGGGAGACGGCCTCCTGGTGCTCCGTCCACCGTTTGCCTCCCACCAGGGAGGCGCTTTTTTTCTCCAGGGCGGGGCCCAGGCTTCCCATATCCCCCCTGGTGTGAATGATGGGCACATAGAGGAGCTTTCTCATCTCTTGAAGGCTTTCAGGGCCTCTTCAAAGTGCCGGGCGGCGACCTGAAGGGAGGTTTCTCCCTGGGCTCTTGTCTCGGCTCCATTGATGAACCCCCGGATGGCCAGGAGAGAGGCCCTGCGGCAGACGGCCTCTATCTCGGAGCCAACCAAGCCCGGGGTGGTGGCCGCCAGGGCCTTCAGGTCCACATCGGGGGCCAGGGGTTTGCCCCGGGTGTGAATCCTGAAGACCTCCAGCCTCTCCTTTTCGTTGGGGAGGGGTAGCTCCAGCCGGAAGTCAAAGCGGCCGGGGCGGAGGAGGGCGGGGTCAATGATATCGGGCCGGTTGGTGGCGGCCAGGACCACCACCCCCTTGAGCTCCTCTATCCCGTCCAGCTCGGTAAGGAACTGGCTGATGACCCTTTCGGTGACATGGGAATCGGCGGCGGAGCCGCGGAGGGGGGCAATGGCATCCAGCTCATCAAAGAAGACGATACAGGGGCTGGCCTGCCTGGCTTTCTTGAAGACCTCCCGGATGGCCCTCTCCGACTCCCCCACCCATTTGGAGAGGAGGGCCGGGCCCTTGACGGAGATGAAGTTCACCCCGCTCTGGCTGGCCACCGCTTTGGCCAGGAGGGTCTTCCCGCTGCCGGGCGGACCGGTGAGCAGGATGCCCTTGGCCGGGACGGTGTTGGTCTGCTTGAATATTTCGGAGTATTTCAGGGGCCAGACGATGGTCTCCATAAGCACCCTCTTGGCCTCCTCCAGGCCCCCCACATCCTCCCACCGGACATCGGGCACCTCGGTGAAGACCTCCCTTATGGCCGAGGGCTCCACGTCCTTCAGGGCCTCCAGAAAGTCGTCCATCCTGACCTCCAGCTGGGAGAGGAGTTCATAGGGGAGGGTGTCGGCGTCAAGCTCAATCCCGGGCATTATCCTCCTCACCACCGTCATGGCCGCTTCCCGACACAGGGCCTCCAGGTCCGCACCCACGAAGCCATGGGTGAGCTCCGCCAGCTTCTCCAGGTCCACAGCTTGGGCAAGGGGCATCCCTCTGGTGTGGACCTCCAGAATTTCCAGCCTCCCCTTGCGGTCGGGCACCGCGAGGGCAATCTCCCGGTCAAAGCGGCCCGGGCGCCGCAGGGCCGGGTCGAGCATGTTGGGGACGTTGGTGGCGCCGATGACGATGACCTGGCCCCGGGACTCCAGCCCGTCCATAAGAGATAGGAGCTGGGCCACCACCCTGCGTTCCACCTGCTGGTCGCCCCGCATCTCCTCCCGCTTAGGCGCGATGGCGTCCAACTCATCAATGAAAAGGATGGCCGGGGCATGGGCCTGGGCCTCCTCGAAGACCTTCCTGAGACGCCCCTCCGATTCCCCGTAAAACTTCCCCATAATCTCCGGACCGCTGATATGAGTAAAGTAGGCTGAGGTCCCATTGGCCACGGCCCGGGCGATAAGGGTCTTGCCGCAGCCGGGGGGGCCGTGGAGGAGCACCCCCTTGGGAGGCTCTATCCCCAGCCTTTCAAAGAGCTCAGGGTATTTCAGGGGAAGCTCAATCATCTCCCTGATGCGCTGGGTCTCCTTCTGCAGCCCACCGATGTCCTCGTAGGTGACCCCGGGCTTCTCCTTCCCGGGGGCCCTTTCTCCCTTTACCTTGATGGTGGTGAGAGGGCCGACCATGGCCGCCCCCTTGGGGCTGATTTCCACCACCAGGAACTCCTGATAGCGGCTGCCCAGCAGGGTGGCCCTCACCTTGTCCCCCGGGGACACCGCCAGCCCCTCCAGGAGCCTTCCCAGATATCTTCTGTCCTTGTCCCCCAGGAAGGCGCTGGAAGGGGTCACGGGGGCCAGGAGCAGGCTTGAGGCGATGGGGCAGGTAATTTTCTGGACCTGGGCCTTTTCTCCCAGGCCTGTCTGAGCGTTCTCCCGGGTGATGCCGTCTATCTGGATAAGGCTCTTGCCCCGGTCCTGGGGATAGGCGGGCATGGTCTTGGCTACGGTGGGCCTCTTGCCCAGGACCTGGACGAACTCCCCAACCTCGACCCCCAGCCTGGCCATATCCTGGGGGTCCAGCCGGGCCATACCTCTGCCGACATCTTTGGCCAGGGCTTCGGATACCTTGAGGGTCAGGGCCTGGTCCATTCCCTTAAGCCTTTACCAGCTCTATCTCCAGGACCCCGTTCCTGTAAGAGGAGCGTACCAGGCTAGCCCGGGAGGGGAGGAGGAGCTCCTTGTGGTATTTCCTGTCGCCCTTCTCGGCGGTGAGCTCCAGGATGTCCTCCTTTAGCTCCAGGTGGATATCCTTCTCCTCTACCCCGGGGAGTTCCGCGATGACCCGCAGCCCCTTCCCCTCATCCAGCACATCCACCAGGGGCTCGCGGGTCTCCGCCACCTGGGGGCCCGCCGCCGTATCCTTTATGTTGCCGAACTGCTCTATGATGGGCTTGCCCCCCAGCCCCACCCGGACGCTGAAGCCGTAGACGGCTTTCCCCTTGCCGCCCAGAATTTCCTTTTCACCGGAGAGGGCCTCCTCTGTCCTCCCCTCCTCCACCATCCGGGACACCAGGTCAAACAGGCCCCCAATACCTTTGAAGACACCCCCCACACCCCCCAGGCTCACCTCCACCCCAACATCTTTCTCGGGCTTTGTTCGCTTCTCCTTCATAGACGCACCTCCCTTTTCATCTTCTGCCTCTGTCTGCCGCCTGAGCTCCTCCAGCCGGAGGGCTATAAGGGGCATCGGGCGGCTTGTCCCCGCCTCCCACCGCCTCACGGACTGAAAGGACACCTCCAGAAGCCGGGCGAAGCGCTCCTGGGAGAGCCCCAGCCTTGCCCTCAACTCCTTCACCAGCCTCCCCTCCATTGTTTATCACCCCCTTTGTCCTATATCGTATCAGGTGATATATCATATGTCAATACACATGATATATCAGGGGGGTGGTTAGCTAGGGGCTGGGGTCTGGCGGGTGGTGTTCCAGGCGTTCCAGGCGCTCCCTGAGGAGATGGTTCTCCTGTTCCAGTTGCCCTGCGCGGGAGGAGAGGAGGGGGTCGCTCTTCCACCAGTCGATGCCCATCTTCACGGCCGTGTCCACCGAAGCCACTAGGAGGCGGATGCGGATGGTGATGAGCTCCACGCTCCCGATGAGGATGGTGATGTCCCCGGCGATGACGATGCCCTTGTCCAGAATGCGTTCCAGGACCTCGGGCAGGGTGGCGGCGCCGCTGTAGGTGACGACTCGCTGCTGCATACTACATCAGCCTGCCCAGGGGGCCCAGGTCCAACCCCAGGTCCTCCTCCTTGAGGTGGAAGGTCTCTCTCATCTGATGCATCTTCTGCTCCATGAGCCTGAAGGCCCGCCCCAGGCGTTCCGTTTCCTGGGGGGTAAGGGTGCCCCGCTCCATCCGGCGCAAAGTCTCCCTCTCCAGGAGACGGCGTATGAGCTCCGCCAGGGTGAGGACGAGCCGGGCTATGCCGTCGGCCGTCTTTTCCGGGTCTATATCCGCAACCCCTGAGGGGGAGGAAGTGAACTCGGGGGACACCTCCTGTTCGCGCCCCGGGTGAGCTAGCCCCGCCTCTCCTACCTGGTCTTCAGGGGGACCAGACCCCGCACCCGGACCGCCACCATTCCCGGGGGACGGGTGGGGTCTCCAGTCCGGGGAGGGTCCGCCCTGCACCTCCCGTATCTTGTCCACCGAGGTCACCACCAGGCGGAGGGAGGCGAAGATGAGGTCCACCTCAGCCACGGAAAGGGTGAGGTCCCCGGCTACTACGACCCCCTTATCAAGCAGGCGGTCCAGGAGGTCCAGGAGGGTGGCCTCCCGCTCCCGAACCCTCAGCATGGTCACGGGGCTTCCACATCCAGGTCAACCTGGGCGAAATGGTAGGGGGGCCAGGGTCCCGAGAGGACGAAGCGCAGCCCCCGGCAGCTGAACTCTCCTCCCAGCCGCTCCAACTCATCCCGGAAGCGCACCGTATATTCCTGCGGCACCAGGTATGCCCCGTGGAGCACCACCGTCTCCTTCCCTTCCATCTCTCCCCGGACCTCCAGGGTCTCCGCCGCCTCGCAGACCCCTGTCAGGGCTTCGTGGACCTGCTGGGCCCACTGGGGCAAGCGCTCCTGGGCTTTGTCCTCCAGGAGCAGCTCCAGCTGCTTGCCCTGGAGGTAAGCCTTGCCCGGAGGTATGTTTTGGAGGCGCTCACGAAGGCTTCTAACCTCAGGGTCCTCCCTCGCCAGGGCTTCCGTAAACGCCTCCTCCCGGCAGTGGACCTTCACCCCCCATTCCATCTTTCCCGCCAGCCGCTCCAGCAGGGAGACCAGCTCCCTTTCCTTTGCCGCCAGGAGGGATAGGAGGCGGTCCCGGTCTCGGAAGAGGATGCCAAAGCGCACGGGCACGGGCACTACCGGAGCCCGCTGCATCACCTCCTGCAACACGGTGGCGTGGGCAAAGGCTTTTTCCTCCACCCATTGCACCTCCCCCGCCTTGAGGCGGTTCTCTACCTTCTCCGGGGCAAACTCCTCAAGGGAGACAGGGCTGGCCACTGCTGCCAGGCCGTTCCAGACCAGGAACTCCACCGCTCCTCCGGGCTGGACCCCTTCGCTGCGCAGGGGTGTGCCCGCCACAAAGGAAGGGGCAAGGCCGTATAGATAGATTCCCGTTTCGCCGGAGCTCACCCAGACTCTCCTTTCTCCATCAGACCTGGGGGCGGCGGCGCCAGGCCTCGGCCAGGCGCTCCAGCAGCTCCGCCTCCGTCCGAACGAACTCCTCCTGGCTTATCTCCCCCTCCTGGAGGCGGAGCTCCAGCGCCAGGAGGGCATCCCGCAGGGCCCCCTCGTCGTAGAGGGTGCCCTCGGCTTCTCCCGCGATGTGCCTGGCCAGCGCCATCAGGCCCTTGGCGGGTCCTGTGAAGGGCAGGAACAGAAGTCCCAGTCCCAAATATTTCCCCTACTGCCAGGAGATGGGCAGGTGGACGAAGTTAAAGGGCGGGGAGGGGCCCACCAGCCGGAAGCGGAGTCGGTCCTGGTATTCCTGGTCCAGGGAGCTGAGGGCCTGCCCAAAGACAGGCTCGGTGCCCTTTACCAGGAGAAAGGCGGCGTTCAGGAGGGTCTGCTCCATAGTGATATCGTTCACCTGGACCCCCGCTGCCAGAGGCTGGAGGCGCTCCAGGATGCGTCGGGACTCCACCTCCCGCCTGGTCTGAAGGGCTTCCTGCACCATCCTCCCCAGTTCTATCCGGTCCTGGTGGGTCTCAGCGGGGGGGCGCCGGGCTATGGCATCCCGGTAGCGGCGGATGTCCTGCCGCTGCGCCAAAATTTCCCGGAAGGGCTGGTCTTTATCCCGCCACAGGGCCTTGAGACCGAACTCTGCCTTGCCTTCCAGGGAGCGGAGCTGGTCCAGGAACTCCTGGCGGTAGCGGAGGAGCAGCTCCATCACCTTCTCCTGGCCCTCCGCTACCGTGCCGAAGGAGAAGGGGAGCACGGCGAACTCCCGCATCACCTCCTGGATGACAAGGAGATGTGCCACAGCGGTGGAGCGGGTGAGGGGATAGGGCCCGGGGCCGGCATCGCTGACCACCGCCGCCAGGTCGGCGGCGTGGATGGTGTGGACAGGCTCCTCCCCGTTTACCCGGGGGAGCTCTAAGGGCTTCTCCGTCCTGATGATACAGTAGAGGTATTTTCCAGCCTTGTCATCCATCCTCACCAGTCCTCCTCACCAGGTTTCCCCTTCCTTCATCGGCGACCCCCGCCGGCGCACCCCGAGGCGCTGGAAGTTGGCTACCCTCCCGTCCTCCAGGAGGACCAGGTAGCCCGCCAGGAGGTCGGAGGTATCGGGGACCGCCTTTCGCTCCAGGGTCTCCAGGGTAACCCTCCACTGCTCCCCCTCCTTGAGACAGGAGACCACGCTCACGATGGGTTGCCCCGTGAGCCGGGCTATCTCATCCCGGCCCTTTTCCACTGCCTGAGCCACGGTTGTCAACGGCATGGTGCCTCCTTAGTAGCGCATTTTCATAACGGGGTTGCCCGCCCGGGGCGAGCCTTCCCCCTGCTTTACCGGGGGGTCAGAAGGGTTGCCGCCGGGCGGGCGCACCCTCTTGAGGAGGTCCGCCTGGTAGCGCTCAATGGCCTGAAGCCGTTCCTTAAAGCCCTGGGACTTCCCGGCGAAGAGCCGCTCCTCCGCCAGCACCCGGGTTCGTTGCGCCGTCAGGCGGATTAGCTCCTGGTAGATGCGGATTTCGCTGGTCACCTGACTTCGCCGCAACACCGCCGGGCGGGTCATGGCCGGGCGGGAGCTGAACTTCTTCCGCACCATCCTTCACCTCCTCGCTTCCTGGCCCAGCAGGGCCTGGAGCTTTTCCCACGCTGGGGAGGCTTCGCTGAAGGGGACCTGGGACACCAGCACATCCCTACAGGTCTGGACGAACACGGGGTCCTCGGGGTGGGCCCGGGCCCCCTGCTGGCGCAGGATTTTGGCGATTTTTATGCAGTCCCTGAGGCTCCGCTGGGTGCCGGTGAGGCCGAGCTCCCGGAAGGCCCGAACGGACCGCACCACCCTCTCCGCTTCTTCCCGGGGGAGCCCGGAGCGCGACTGGGTTATGGCCACCTCCGTCTCCCAGTCAAAGGGGTCAAGGTAGATGCTGACCAGGCGGTCGCGCAGGGCGTCCTGGGTGGGGTGTACCCCCACATAGTCCTCTGGGTTGCTGGTGAAGATGGCCACGAAGTTGGGGTGCACCTGAAGGTATCCGCCGTCCAGCCGCAGGGCAGGGAGGGGGAGGACCCGCTCCTCAAGGATGGAAAGGAGTACGTTGTTAGTCTCAGGGCGGGAGCGGTTGAACTCGTCATAGACCAGGGTCAGACCCTCCCGGCAGGCCACCAGCAGCCGCTGGTCCACCCACTGCTGGCTCACCGATTCCTCCGTCTTCAGGACGCTGTGGATGAAGTTGTCCACCACCCGGCGCCGGTGGTACCCGGAGGACCCACCGACCAGGTCGGTGCTCCGGGTCTCCTCGTCCCCGTAGATGAGGACTACCGGGCGTCCAATTTGCTCTGCCAGGTGCAGGGCCAGGGTGGTCTTGCCCGAGCCCGCCGGGCCGCAGAGGTGGACCGGGAATCCGGCGGTTACATAGGCCAGGGCCCGATGGGTGAGCTCCCGGACCCTTTCCGTCTCCACAAAACCGGCATCGGCCTGTACACTTAACAGGGCCACCCCGGTCTCGCCGGTCTCGCTCACGCCTGCCTTTTCCCCCGCTGCTGGTGGGCCTTGCCAGATGGCGGAACATACTCCCTCTTGACGCTGGGCCCTGCTGTCGGCGCTGCGTGGGCGGTCCGCTGCCATTCCATCCTGGCCTGGGTGAGGTCCGCTCTCATGAGGGCCAGCGAGCCATGCTGCACCTCCGCCCGCAACCTGGCCCGCCCCGCTCTCAGCGCTGACCGCAGGGCCAGCCATGCCCCCCTCTGGTGGGCGCCCTCGGCGGCAAGAGCCTCCCGGTAGCCCTTCAGAGCAGTCTGACCGTCCTCTTTCATGCTCTGGAGAGCACTCTTCCTGGCCTCCCGGCTGGAGAGGATGCCCTCCACCGCCATCTTCATACTTGTAGCCAACATAAGACCTCCTCCTCCGGCACTGGCGCTGGGCGGGCCCCATGAGGAGCCTCTATGAAGCCCGCCCAGACCGTGCCTTTCCTGTGGTGTTCCCTCCGGGACTTATGCCGCCGCGGCAGCGGTGAGCCCTACTGCTTCCGCATACTTGAGAAAGGTGTCCACCGAGGCGACGACCACCCGGGCTTCTATTGCTAGGATCTCAATGCCCACCAGGGAGACCCTGGCCCAGACATCAATCACGATGCCCTTGTCCAGGATCCGGTCAATGACCTCTGCCAGGCTGGACTCGCTGAAGCTCTTTTGAACCGCCATCTCTGTTCACCTCCTTCCGTGTTTTGCCGCCTGCGGGGACGGCTCCCCTCGTCCCTGCGCCCCTCTTGGAGACATCCCCAGCTTACCCTCCAAGGCCCTTTCCCTGACATCCCCCGGAGGTGTCGGTTTGGGGGGCCAAAAGGCACGGTCTAAAAGGCCCATTCACCTGCCCGGCGGGAAGATGGGCCTGCTATATACGAGGATTAGGACTTGTGCGAAAATATCCGCTTGAGACCGGGCGGGACGAGAAGACGCCTCTAGAGGGCAGGAGGGCTGTGGGCAGGAAAGGGGATAAATACATACCGGCTTTCCGGTTCAAGTGGTTGACCCGCTTCTTTGACCCTTTCTTCCGGTGGACCGTCTCTTTGTATGGGGCGCGCAGGCCCCTAAGCCTTCCGTGAACTGAGTTTTTTGAGGACCTCTTCCAGCACCTGGGGCCAGTCTTTGCCCAGGTGGCGGAGGTTGAGCCGGAGCTGGGTGGGGCCGGCCTCAATCTCCCGGCCCAGGTCTGTGGGGGGCTTTATCCCATCCCGGAACTTTAATACCAGCTGGCCCTTTCCTTCATAGATGCTTTCCACCCCCGCCTTTGCCCCCAGGGCCTTTGTCCTCACTATGTAGAGCAGGTTCTTCACCGGGGTGGGGAGGGGGCCAAAGCGGTCCAGGAGCTCCGCCTCCACATCCTTTACCTCTTCCCCCTCCTCTATCCCGGCCAGGCGGTGATAGATAGATAGCCTCAGGCCCTCATCGGGGACATAGCCCGGGGGGATGTGGGCGGGGAGGGGGAGGGAGATGGTGGGGGCGGCGGTCCTGGGAGGGGTGGGGAGGCCAGTCCGGGCCGTCCTCTGTGCCTCCACCGCCTCGGAGAGGATGCGGGTATAGAGGTCAAAGCCCACCGCCCCAATTTGTCCGCTCTGCTCCGGGCCCAGCAGGTTCCCCGCCCCGCGTATCTCCAGGTCCCTCAAGGCAATTCGGAAGCCCGCCCCCAGCTCCGTGGCCTCGTAGATGGTCTGGAGGCGTTTCTGGGCCTGGGGGGTGAGCCTCTTCCCCCTCTGGTAGAGGAAATAGGCGAAGGCCCTCTCCGCCCCCCTCCCCACCCGGCCCCGGAGCTGGTAGAGCTGGGTGAGGCCCAGCCTGTCGGCGTCGTCCACAATAAGGGTGTTCACCCGGGGCAGGTCCAGGCCCGACTCAATGATGGTAGTGCAGACCAGCACGTCATGCTCCCCCCGGCCGAACTCCGCCATCACACTCTCCAGCTCCTCCTCCGCCATCTGGCCGTGGCCGATGGCAAAGCGGGCCTCGGGCACCAGTGCCCGGAGCTCCTGGGCCACCCGCCCGATGGTCTTGACCCGGTTGTGGACGAAGAAGACCTGTGCCCCTCTTTCCAACTCCCGGAGGATGGCCTCCCGGATGAGGCGGGGGTCCCTTTGCGCCACGTAGGTCTTAATGGGGAGGCGCTCCTCGGGGGGGGTCTCCATGGTGCTCATGTCTCTCACCCCGGCCAGGGCCATGTGCATGGTGCGGGGGATGGGGGTGGCGGAGAGGGTGAGGACATCCACCTCTTTCCTCATCTGCTTCAGGCGCTCCTTATGCTTCACCCCAAAGCGCTGTTCCTCGTCCACCGCCACCAGCCCCAGGTCCTTGAAGGCCACATCCTTCTGGAGGAGGCGGTGGGTGCCGAGGACGATATCCACCTTTCCCTCCCTGAGCCCCTTTATGACCTCCTTCTGCTCCTGGGGGGAGCGGAAGCGGCTGAGGAGCTCCACCCTCACCGGGAAGGGGGCCAGGCGCTGGGAGAAGGTCTGGAAGTGCTGCTGGGCCAGGACGGTGGTGGGGACCAGCACTGCCACCTGTTTGCCGTCCTGGACGGCCTTGAAGGCGGCCCTCAGTGCCACCTCGGTCTTGCCGTAGCCCACATCCCCGCAGACCAGCCGGTCCATGGGGCGGGGCCCCTCCATGTCCTTCTTGACATCGGATATTGCGCGGAGCTGGTCCGGGGTCTCCACATAGGGGAAGGAGGCCTCCAGCTCCCACTGCCACGGGGAATCGGAGGCGAAGGCGAAGCCGGGCGATAGCTCCCGGGCGGCATAGAGCTCCAGGAGCTCCCGGGCCAGGTCCCCGGCGGCCTTTTTGGCCCTTTCCTTCGCCCTCGGCCATTCCTGAGTGCCCAGGCGGGTAGGTGAGGGGGGCACCCCGGTGGGGCCCAGGTAGCGGCCCACCCGGTCGGCCTGGTCGGAGGGGACATAGACCCTGTCCCCCTCGGCGTATTCCAGGACCAGGTGCTCCCTTTCCTCCTCACCGCTCCCCAGCCGGGCCAGGCCAGCAAAACGGGCAACGCCGTGGTCCACGTGGACCACATAGTCCCCGGGGCGCAGGTCCAGGGGGAGGGGGCGGCGCACCGGCCTCTTCTTCGGCTCCCGCCACTCCCTGGTGAAGCCGAAAAGCTCTAAATCCGAGTAGAGGGCCAGGTCGCCATAGATGAAGCCCCCCTCCAGGGAGCCTTTAACCAGGGCCAGGGTGCCGGGGGCAGGGGGCTCCCTCAGGGCCTCCAGAGGCGGGGCCAGGATGTCCTTCTCCCAGAGGAGCTCGGCAAGGCGGGGGGCCTGCTGGGAGACCACCACTACCCGGTATTCGTCCCCCAGCCTCCCCTTGACCTCTTCCACCATCGGGGCCGTCTGCCCCCCGAAAGAGGGCGGAGGGGAGAAGGGCAGGCCTTCTTCCTCCCACCGCACCAGGCTGAGGCGGGGGAAGCTGGCTATCTTCCTCTCTATCTCCGGCCAGGGGAAGCAGGGGGTGGGGAAGGCAGGGGGCAGCTCCCCCCGCTCTATCCTCTCATCCCTCAGCTCCTCGGCCTTTTCGTATAGCCCTTTCAGGGCTTGCTCTATCTCCTCCGGCTCCTCCAGGGCCACCATGGTGCCGGGGGGGAGGTAGTCCAGAAGGCCCCCGCTGTTGAACAGGGGGGAGTAGAACTCAAAGCCGGGGAGCCACTGGCCGGAGAGGAGCATCTCCAGCTCCTCCCGCCATCTTTCCCCCTCCCGGAGGCCCTCCAGGCCCAGGCCGGCGGCAAGTCCCTCCGGGTCCAGCCCCTGGGGCAGGAGCAGCTCCCGGGCGGGGGTGATGAAGGCCTCCCCCGCCGGGCCCAGGGAGCGCTGGGTGGTGGGGTCAAAGGCCCGCAGGCTTTCAATCTCGTTCCCCGAGAATTCCAGGCGGAAGGGTTGGGGGGAGGCGGGGGGGAAGATGTCCAGGATGCCCCCCCTCTGGGCCATGGCCCCCGGCACCTCTACCGTTGTCTCCCGCTCGTAGCCCAGGGACTGCCAGCGGGAGAGAAGCGAGGATGGCTCCACCTTCTGCCCCGCCCGGAGGGTGTGGCAGGCCCCCAGGAAGGCCTCCCGTGGGAGGGTGCGGGAGACCAGTGCCCAGGCCGAGGCCACCACCACGGGGGCCGCCTCCCGGCAGAGGCCGAGGAGGACCACCAGCCTTTCCTGAACGGTGGTGGGGTCGGGGGCCAGGCGCTCGTAGGGCAGGCCATCAGGTTCGGGAAAGAGATACAGGGGGACCCCGGGGGGAAGCCAGAGGGATAGCTGCTCCATGAGCTTCCGGGCCCGCTCGTGGCCGGGGGCTATCACCAGCAGAGGGCCCCGGTAAAGGGAGGCCAGGAGGGGTGGCCGGGCTGGCCCTATAACCCCAGCCCGCGCCTCCTCTTGGCCTTCCAGCCTCTCCTTCAGCCCCTGAAAGAGGGGGAGAAGTGGCGAAAGGCTTCCTGCCCTTTCCATCCCAAACACCTCAAGGGCCAGCCGATAGCGGGATGGCCCTGGGCTATTATGCTATAATCAACCAGGCTTCTCAAATGCCTTCCACATACAAACGCATCGTGGCCAAGCTTGGCACCAGCCTGCTCACTGCTGGCACGGGGAGGCTGGACCTGGAGGTCATGGCCAGCCTGGTGGAGCAGGTGGTCCGACTCCGCCATCAGGGCCTGGAGGTCATCATCGTCTCCTCCGGCGCGGTGGCCGCGGGGAGGCAGAGGCTGGGGGATCTCCCCGAAAGGCGGGATGTGCCCTTCAAGCAGGTGCTGGCGGCGGTGGGGCAGAGCCGGTTGATGAACACCTATGAGCAGCTCTTCTCCTCGCATGACATCCCCATAGCCCAGGCCCTCCTCACCCGGTCCGACATCTCCCAGAGGGCGGGGTACCTCAATGCCAGGAATGCCCTGCTGGCCCTCCTGGAGCTACGGGTGCTGACAATCGTCAACGAGAACGATGTGGTGGCGGTGGAGGAGCTGGAGGGGGCCACCTTCGGCGATAACGACAACCTCTCGGCCATGGTGGCCAACCTTGTGGACGCCGACCTCCTGGTCATCCTCACCGACCAGGACGGCCTTTTCACCGCCGACCCCCGCCAGGACCCCTCCGCCCGTCTCATCCCCAGGGTGGAAAGGATAGACAGCGGCATTGAGCGGCTGGCCCGGGAGACGGCGGGGCCTCAGGGGACCGGGGGCATGGCCACCAAGATAGAGGCGGCCAGGCTAGCCACCAGCTCCGGCATCGCTGTGGTTATAGCCAAAGGGCGGGAAAGAGATATCCTCCCCCGCCTCGTCTCCGGCGAGGCCCTGGGCACCTTCTTCCCTCCTGTCCAGAGCAAGCTAGAAAGCCGGCGGCGCTGGCTCCTGGCCGGGCCTTTCCACGGCCGCTTGGTGGTGGATGGGGGGGCAGCCAGGGCACTCCGGGAGCAGAACCGCAGCCTCCTGCCCGTGGGGGTCCTGGAGCTGGAGGGGGACTTCTCCCGGGGGGAACTGGTCCAGGTCTTTGACCGGGAGGGGAACCGCCTGGCCTGCGGCCTCTCCAACTACAGTTCCGGGGACCTCAAGCGCATAAAAGGTGTGCGCTCGGAGAGGTTCCCTGCCATCCTGGGCTACGAATACGGCGAGGAGGTCATCCACCGCAACAACCTGGTGGTCCTCTAGTTTTGCCTTCAGGTCAGGTTCAATATCCGGGAGACACCCCTGACCAGGACGAGGAGGCCGCCTCCTATTAGACCCAAGTCCAGGGCCCTGCCTATCCAGAGAAAGAGCCTGCTCTGGAGAACGGAATGGACATGCCTGGCCTCACGACGGGCTATCTCCCTGTCTTCCGCAAGAGCGACCACGCCCAGCCCCACGGCAAAGAGGCCGGCGGCGATAAGACCTATTGACCTGAGCCAGGCCTCCACTTTGCTCTCCTCGCTAGCTTATCCCGCCCCCGGGGCAAAGTCAATTCAGGCACGGCGGCCCGGGGATAGGAAGGCGGCGATGACCCCCACCAGGAAGATGCCGTCAAAGACCCCGGCCCCGCCGATGGATAGAAAGGTGCCCCCGCTCTGGGCCACCTCTCTCAGGTTTAGCAGGTCGGCCCCTATCAGGGTCCCCAGGGTCCCTGAAACATAGGCCACCGGGGCTGCCTCCTTTCGCCCCAGCACCAGGGCTGCCCCTGCTGAGACGAGAGGCGGGATGAAAGGGTTCAGGAATATCCCCTCACCCGGGACCACCCTGGCAAGCCAGTTGGTCACCAGGGCGACTATCACCACGCCCAGGCCCATCCGGAGAAGGGGGGCTTTGGGCAGAAGATAGAGGCTCAGAAGCAGGGGGATAAGGGCCCCACCCACATTTATGGCAACTATGGTGGTAATCACCCGGGGGGGTTCAAGGAAAAAGACGTGCCCGAGCCGAAATACGTTCCCTGGTTCCATGGCCTGGGTCTGCCATACCGGGATATTGATGAGGCCACCGACCAGGATGGACAGGAAAAGGAAAAAGACCAGGGGCCGGGGAATGCCCAGCTTCACGAAAGAGATGGACACCATCCTGTAGAAGAGGAGGAACAGCAATACAGGAAGGAACAGGGCGAGCAGAAGCAACAGGATAAGGAATGGCATGGTCTAGCTAGGTAATGACAGCGGGAGCCTTCTCTTCTTCCTGACGCTTCACGGAAGGCTTTGCTTTGAGGGGTTGGGGGAATTCGTGTCGGAAACCCAGATAGTCCCGGATATCGCTGAAACGCAATGCCCCCTTTGGACACACCTGGATGCATCGCCCGCACCCCACGCAGTCGGCGACTTTTATCTCGCCATGCTTTTTGATGAGCTTGCGGATAGGGACCCCCATGTCGCACTCTTTTTCGCATAGATTGCAGTAGATGCATCTCTCCCGGTCGGCCTCAATCTTGAAGAAGCCCAACAGGTTGCCGATGGTCCCATAGGTGACACCGTAGGGGCACATATACCGGCAGTAGTTCCGGTTGCCGGTCCAGGGGACAATCAGGAAGGAGAGGAAGTAGAGGCCGTTGGTGATTGTCAAGAAATAGAAAATGTACCTTGCGGTAGTGTTAGCAGGCAGAAAGGCCAGGGTGCCAGGAGCAAGGCGAACGGCTATGACCAGGAGCAGATAGACTATCAGGCTGGCCAGCCAAAACCACTTCACCCACCTCAGTTTCCACATGAAATCGCCCTTCAAGGTCTTCCCCCTGTAGGCATCCCCCACTGTATCCCGTATCCCCACGCAGGGGCAGTACCAGCTACAGTCGGCCCTCCGTCCAAAAGAGAAGACCAGCAGCAGAAAGGCGAAGAAGAAGGCAGAGCCGATGAGGTGGTTGTAGAAGAAGTTGGAGCCGAGGAAGTATGGGATTACCAGATAGCCGGCAGTGGTAAGGGAGACCATTATGGCAATTCGGTTCCGGGTGTATCTATTCTTCCCCCTGGCCACCACCCAGATGCCGAAGGCGACAATGGCAATCCTGTCGGAGTAAGTGCTCAACCAGAATGAGTCCACCCAGTGCAGGTAGTTAACGTTGAAGTAACCGAAACCGGCATAAAGAAAGGCGAGGAAGCTGATTACCTCAATCGCCCTGACGGGCCACTTCCTGGGCGGGCCCTTGCTCACCATGCGATATACCTCAATATAGTGTACATCATCCTGGCTGCAGCTTTCAAGCTTGCCCGGAGGGAGCCGCTCACCTTGGAGCGGCCTATCCGCCGGCGGTAGCTGACCGGCACCTCTACTACCCGCTGTTTTCGTCTGGCGGCCTTTATCATCATCTCCAGGGTCCAGCCGTAGGTGCCTTCCCTCATGTTCAGGGAGAAGAGGCGGTCGGCCCGGATGGCCCTGAAGGGGCCGATGTCTGTGACCCTGAGGCCGTACAGGAGCCGCAGGGCCATGGAGAAGAGGACGTTGGCTACGAAGGCCTGGGGAGGCAAGGCCCCCTTTTCCCTCCGGCCCCGGATGCGGGAGCCGATGACCAGGTCGGCCTTCCCCTGGGCGATAGGCCCTATCAACAGCCCCATCTCCTCCGGGAAGTCACTGTAGTCCCCGTCCAGGAAGACGACCACATCGGCGTCCCCCGCTTCCTTCATGCCCCTCAGGCAGGCATAGCCATAGCCTTTCCTCTCCTCCCGGACCACACGGGCCCCTGCTTCTCGGGCCTTTTCCGCTGTCCTGTCGGTGGAGCCGTTGTCCACCACGATGACATGGCTGGCGAGGGGGGGTATCGCCCTCACCACCCGGCCAATGGCTTCTTCTTCATTGAGGGCGGGGATGATGACTGCCACCTTGAGGCCAATATCCCCCATCATCACAGCAGTCCAAGCTGGCGGAGGCAGTCCACAGTGTGGTGAGGTAGTTGGGGGCTCCCGCTGGCCATGAGCAGTCTCAGATGGGAAACGAGGAAGCGGAGGTCATCAACCGTGTCCACATCATACCAGGGCTCAAGGCACTCCGCCTCAAGGTCCAGCCGGTCCAGCCGGTCAACAGTCTGTCCCAGGACCTGGGGGGTGCCCCAGGCGACCCCCTCAAAGAGCTCCGGCTGGGGGGCCTGGAGGCCGATAAGGTAGTAACCCCCATCCAGGCTGGGGCCCAGGACCACAGGCCTTTTCTCCAGGGCCGAAAAGGCAGCCCTCAGCCGGCCCAGAGGCAGAGTGGGCAGGTCTCCCCCAATCACAACAGCCAGTCTGTGCCCTCGGGCAAACAACTCCTGGAAGGCCTGGCTCATTCGTTCACCCAGGTCGCCACCGCTCTGGGGGATGAGTTCAAGAGGCTCTTTGACCATATCTCGCAGGGCCTGTCGTGCTTCCTCTGGCGTATAGAATATGATTGTCTCCCAGCTCCGCGCCCTCATGGCCAGCGCTACCGTGTCCAGCAAGAAGCAGCGATACAGGGCCGCTGCCCCCTCCGGGGTGAGGGCAGGGGCCAGCCGGGTCTTGACCTGCCCCGGTATGGGCGCTCTGGCAAAAACGGCCAGAGCCCTTTTCAAGAGCGCAGCTCCCTATTGGCCCAGGCTGGCGGGTGGCCCACCCTGCGCTTCATATCCCACCTCTCGCAGAAGCTGGCCGCATTGGGCGGCTGTCAATCCTCGTCCTTTGGTGGTCTCCTCCTTCAAATCTCTAGGGTTGGAGCCGCTCTCACCCCAGACGAGGTTGGCCCCTGCCAGGAGGCTGGGCAAGTTCGGTTCGTGGGTACAGTGGGCCCTTACCGAATCGCCCATCACCAGGCGGACAACGGCCACAATCTTGGCCAGCTCAAGCTCCGATATCGTGCCCCGACTGGCCAACGCAGTACCGGCAACGGGGATGCGGCGCATAGCCCCACTGAACCAGACCCCGTATTCTTTGCCAATGAAAGTCTTCTCCACTATCTCCTCGACTGTATGCTCCGGGCCGATGGGTTCCACGCAGTAAGCCAACCGCAAACCGGCCTGGAGGATGGCCCGCATGGTGGCCAGTCTCCTCTCCGGCGGGATACCGGTGTCTCTGCCCTCACCCATCCTGACCACATGGTAAGCACCCTGGAAGCCGACTTTCAACAGCCGCCGGGCCTCGTTGAGGCCGAGGTCATCTATGTTGGCTATCAGTGGGACCTCAGCCGGTATGCTGGCCCGGACGGCCTCGGCTACCTCCAGGAAGCGGTCAAAGTCGTAGTTGCCTGTGGTCATGAGGTAGATAACGTTGGCCCCTTCAGCCACAAATCGGTTGGCCCCGTCTACGACCTCCTCGGGGTTCATGTCAAGCCTCTCCCTGAAGAGGCCAGCCTTGGCCCCAAAAGAACAGAAGCCACAGCTATGAGGACAGGGGGCAACATTGACCCCTACCTGGGCGTGGATTTCTCCTCTGTTGCCCGAGCTCTCTCGGGTAAGCTGGTTGGCCGCTGCCATCAGGACATACATCTCGGGGGAGAGGGGACCTACCTCTTTGAGCAGCCAGGCCGCTTCCTGGCGGCTTAGGGCTTCACGAGCCAGGGCTTTTTCCAGTATGTATTCCAGTTTGGGTCTAATCTCCATTTTCGCCACCTCCTGACCAGGCCATAGAGCATGAGCAGATAGGGAGGCCCATATTCAACCAACCTGACCCATCCCATCTCCTGCCATGTGCCTGCGGCTTCGTAACCGATGTATATGGAGCGGGCAAGGATTACCGTGCCGGTAAGAAGAATCCACCCCGCCGACCTGAAGAAGCACAGAAATGGAAGCACCCAGGTCAGATACCAGGGATGGACCGTGGGGCTGAGCAGAAGGAAGGCCCCCACAAGCCAGAAAGAATACCTCAGAAGGAGCAGGTCTCTCCCCTCCTGCTGATGCGACCTGGAGTATAAGTAGAGCAGGTAAGCGAGGAAGCCGAGGAAGATGGCCCCCACCAGCGCCTTGGAGACCAGCAGGGCATCGGGTTTTTCCATCATTGTTCCCAGAACGCCGGAGACCAGGGGGAAGAGGCTTCCGTTGAAAAGTCCCCGGCCCATAAAATAGGAAAAGCCCTGAAACAGGCCGGCCCCTGCCCCCAGAAAGGGGAGGTAGCAGGCGATAGTGACCCCGGCGAAGACCAGGGCCCCCTTTCTGCCCCAGCGCGGGAGGAAAAGGCCGGCGAAGAGGAGGGGATAGAATTTGGCGAGCACCCCCAGCCCCAGAGCTGCCGAGGACAGAGCGCTTTTCCTTTTGAGAAGGGCAAAGAAGGAAAGCAAGGTCAGCAAGATGGCCAGGGAGTCTATGTGGCCGCTGTTGGCAAACTCTATAGTTGCCAGCGGGGACCAGGCATATGCGATGGAGTACCTCTCATCAAGGCGCAGTTCTTTCAAGATAAGGATGAGGACCCCGATGGAGAGAAGATAGAAGAGGACGGAAAATAGCCTCAGGGTGAAGGGGCTGGGAGAGATGAGATAGCCTGCGGCGAAGACAAGCTGAGAGAGGGGGGGGTAGAAGGTGTGGACATTTCTATTTTGAACCTTCTCCCAGTTGGCATCTATGAGGGGCTGCAGCTGTTCGGCATCTGGGCTGTCGGCATAGGGGTTGAGGCCGTGGCTGAAGACCTTTCCGTCCCAATTATACCTGTAGATATCGTCTGACAGGGGATTTGGGGAGAAAAGAAGGGTGACCTGGAAGACCAGTGCAAAGAGCAGGACCAGGACCGATGTCTGTTTTAGAGAGGCTGGCTTGTCTGTTCTTGATATCCACCAGATAGTGAGAAGGTATATGGCGAAGGGCAGCCAGAAGAATATCTCCAGGAGGTATGAGCCCCGGTATATCCCACTGGTCAAAAGCAGTAAAAGCAACCCGGCCTCCAAGAGGAGGCCGAGCGCTATCAGGGCCTTGTTCTGGCGAGCAAGACCTGTCACGACCAGCCCTCGCCAGGGTTACCGATTAAGAGACCGGAGCAGTAAGGTCCACGAACCAGAAGATGACGACGACAGGGATGATATTTGCTTGCTTTGAGGTAAGGGTGCCAGGAGAACTCACAGTAACGGGCGCGGGGCGACTGACCCAGCTCTTTTTCGGTTCCCACCACCCTGATATTTGAGGCTTCGTCAGGTCAATTCTTGGGTTGGCAGACGGCGGGTCATAAGTCATAACGAGCGTCGCCTCCGGGCTCACCGTCCCGTCCTTCACGGCACCGCCAATATCGTAGGCCAGGCCGACCACCACACCCTCCTTGGACTCCGGTGGCCTATAGGGGGTGATGGTTATGGACTTGCCGGGCTGCTTTTGGGCATCCAGGACTGTCGCTCCCGCCGGTAGCGTCAGCTTCGCCCGGCCGTCAGAGGAAGCTATTGCTACAGCCTCCGTAAGCTTCCCTGCGGCGTCCATCTTCCCCGATAGGTCCACCGTAACCGGCGCGGGGACTCCGGGAGTCGCGGTAGGCGTGGGTGTCGGTGTAAGCGTCGGTGTGGGTGTGGGTGTTGGGGTCGGGGTGGTGGCAGGCACAACGCAGGCCGCCAGCAGAAGAACCAGGGACAGCACGCTGAGGACGAACCAGCTGTACCGTGGCGCCAGACCCTCGCTAAACAACATCCTGTGTCTCCTCTCTCTGGTGGACCAGCCTCCGAAAAGGCACGGCAAAAATAGCAGAAACTGGGCTACCCGGTCAAGCTTTCGGCCCATGTTAATTCAATCGGCCTTAGCCAGTCACATCAAAACGTTTGTTGAGAAATCTGCAGAGCGCGCTTTGGCTGACCTGAGTTGAGCTTTCGGGTGTCCCTGTGTGTTGCCGTGGCCTCATACTGCTTTCGTTCTCGGCAGAATTCACATTTGGAGCAGGAGTCCTGGGCAGATACGAGACAATAGATTCCCTCTTCTTTCCAGCATGGTTTTGCGCACGAGACGAGCTCAGAGCGGTGCATACAGGCGGGGCAATCATCCAGTTGCCAGCAAGGGTAAACCCGGAGAAAATATCGTATTGACGGTAGGTTTAGCTCTTGCCCTAGCAGCCCTTGAACGAATCGCAATCGTTTCAGATCGTTCTCAGAATAGAATCGCTTGCCGCCTCTCCTCTGTGGTTGAACTAGACCGTGTCTTTCCCATACCCGAATTGTTTCCGGATGCACACTAAGCAGCTCTGCAACTATACCTATCGGGTAGACTGGTCGGCTCTGCATGACCTTCAAATCTCCTGCATTATCTTAATGAGGTGACTTCAAATTGTCAATTGATGTCTGTATATAGCTACCTAGGAGAGGGGGATGGTGTAGACCTCACAGTAGAGGACGTAAGCTCCCAGGTGGTCTATCTTTGCTGAGACAGAGGCTGACGTGCTGCCCGTTCCGTCCGTTGACGCCCCGCCGAAACCAGAGGCTAGGCCGACCTGCACACCTTTCTCCCTGGCGAGGGCGGGCTTCATGGGCCCGTTCTCGCCGAGATAGGCCAGGTAGACCAGACTCGTGTCAATGTCCTGGTAGGCAAAAGGATAATTGGCCCGGGGGTCATAGCTGATGGTGAGGGGTGCCGGTGGGTCCACGGTTGCCCCCGCTGGGCCGAACTCATAGGCCTCCCCCACCCAGGCCGCATCTGTCCGCAGGGGCAGCCTTCGGACTGTCATGGAGATGTCTGCTACGGGCTGGCCCTGGGCATCTAGCACCTTAGTCCCCCTGGGCAGTTCAAGGACTGCGAGGCCGTCCCCAGAGATCACCTGGACACCCTCTGTAAGGGCACCCGTTGCATCCTGCCTGCCTGATAATGACACACTGAGCCCTGGGCGCGGTGCGAGAGCCGACGTCTCAGTTGGGGCGGGCGTGGATGGCCCGGCTAATCTCGGCAAGGCCTGCGACAAGCCGTAGGCTAGCAACGCCACTGTTGCGACCACCAGCACCGCCATACGGGCCAGCAAGATGTATTCGCCCCTGCGGTCTAGGGACCGAATAAAGTGGCCGTGGCTGGACTTTCCCATTCTTCTCTCTTCTGCCTGGGGGCACCTAGCCCCCGGGGTAAGGTGACCTTATGAACCACAGTAGAGGACGAAGGTCACAAGACGGCTTATTCTTGCTGCAGCGGAGGCAGCCTGGCGGCTCACGGTGGCCAGGGCGGGCCTGATGGGCCCGTTGTCGCCCAGGTAAGACAGGTAGACCTGTCTGGTATCTACTATGCTCGCCCCGAAGCTATCCGTAACCTGGAAGGGATAATAAGCCCGGGGGTCGTAACGGATGGCAAGGGGGGCCGGTGGTTCCACGGTTGCCCCCGCTGGGCCGAACTCATAGGCCAGCCCCACCCAGGCCCCATCTGTCCGCAGGGGCAACCTTCTGGCGGCCACGGTGATGGAAGACAGGGGCTGGCGTTGAGCATCCATCACCTTTGTCCCTCTGACCAGGCTGAGAACAGCCAGGCCATCCGGGGAGATGACCTGGACATCTTCGCTAAGACTCCCCTCTTTACCCAGCGGGAGAGGGTAGACTCTGGGAGCGGGCGTCGGCGTGGGAGTGGGGATGTCTAGCAGTGGCAGTGGGAAGGTAGCAGGCGTCTCGGCTGGAGCGGCCACTGGAGCGGACGTGGTGGCTGGCGTTGCACCTTCCGGCAAGACCCGCGGCAGGGCAAATGTCAGCAACATGCCTATTATTACAACCAGCACCGACATGGACGCCAGGGATACATATTTGCTCCCGCGAGGGGGGCGGTCCTCAAAGCTGTCCTGCTCAAGCTTTCCCATTTCTAGACAAATTATAGCCATTCTAGGAAACTTGTTCAACTTGACAACTTGAAGTAGGGGTGGAACAATGGAGGCTGGTTGTTCGCGCTGGAGAGGCGGAGATGGCCACTTTTTCCTTCTGCCCAGGCCCTCCTCCGGGGCTATTGAGGAGGCTGGCACTTTTAGCAGGCTGAACCAGCAGGTGTTGGAGCGGGTCCGCCAGAAGTGCCATCACCTGCGGGGGGTGGGGAACTAACTGGTCGCCCAGCGCTTGGCCGTGTCCTGCCCCTTTGGCCGCGCCGCTGTCTCGACATGGCAGGCCGTCAAGACGCAGTCACATATTTCATAAGGAGGGTGCGATGGCAAGATATTTGGTGTTGCTGATGCTGGTTGTCATGCTGGGCGCATGTGCGGTGCCAACGGCTGCTCCCTCTGCGCCGGCAACGCCTTCTTTGGCAACTCCCCCACCTTCAACGCCGGGCCCGGCGGCCCCTTTGCCAGTAACGGCCTCGCCTCCACCGCCGGCCAACTCCTCTCTCGTCTCCCTGCCCTCGCTGGCTGGCGTCGTAAACCAGGTGAAGCCGGCGGTGGTAGCCATCCTCACCGAAGTCCAGCAGGCAGAGGGGGCTGGCTCGGGCTTCATCTTCCGCCCCGATGGCTACATCCTTACCAACAACCATGTGGTGGAGGGTGCAACACAGATAACGGTGGCCCTGCCCCCCGGCTCGCGCTTTCCCCGCGGCACCACCCTCCCCGGCAAGGTGCTGGGGCAGGACCCCCTCACCGATACCGCTGTGGTCAAGGTTGAAGCCTCTGACCTGACCACGCTTCCCATGGCCAGGGCGCCGCTCCAGGTGGGGGATTGGGTCATCGCCGTGGGCAATGCCCTGGCCCTGGAAGGCGGCCCCACGGTCACCCTGGGCATTGTCAGCGCCCTGGGAAGGAGTGTGGATGAGGAAACCGGTGTAACCCTCTATGACCTCATCCAGACCGACGCTGCCATTAATCCCGGCAACTCAGGAGGCCCGCTGCTGAACCTCTCCGGGGAGGTGGTGGGCATGAATACTCTCGTTGCCGGTGGGGCCCAGGGCATCGGTTTTGCTGTGTCTGTGAATACTGTCCTCTCGGTGGTGGATGAGCTCATCCGCTTGGGGAAGGTGAACTGGCCCTGGATTGGGGTGACGGTGGGTTCAGTGACCCCAGCGGTGGCCAGCCAGCTCGGGCTGGCGGTGCAGGAGGGGGTGCTCATCCGAGAGGTTTCCCAGGGGTCCCCGGCGGAGCGGGTTGGGCTGAAGCAGAACGATGTGATAGTCCGCCTGGGGGGGGTGGATACCCCTGATTATCTAATCTTCTTACAGGAGCTGAGGCGGCGCCGGGCAGGGGACCAAGTGGAGTTGGCCATCCGCCGGGGAAACGACTCCCTCTCGGTGACGATTACTCTCGCGGAGAGGCCCCCCAACCCCTGAGGGCAGCCACTCGCCCGACTTCTCCCCAGAGGCCCGTGGGATGTCCTCGTGGGCACCCTTTGACCAGGCCCTATGAGGAACCGCGCTGGTAGGTTCCGGCAAAATAGGGGCGGAGCGACGCCGCTACCTCTTCGGGAAGGTCATCCACCACGCTCACCCCGAAGAACCGTTCCAAAGGGCCGGTGTCATTGGTGTAGATTCCTCTGGGGTAGGGGCGGGAGATGAGCCTGAACTGCACCGGAAAGTAGGGCAGGGGCTCCCCCACTGCTGAGCTGAAGGACGCCAGGTTGAAGCTGCCCACCCCTATGGCCTGGTAGCCCCGCAGGACCGCTGACAGGGCCTGGCAGAAGTGCTCTGTTTCCCTTCCCTCAAGCCCGGAGAGGGGGCAGGGCCTCTTGAAGACAAAGAGCACCTCGCGGGAGCCCCGGGGGGCAAAGCTGGTCATGACGGCCACGACTTCGTTTTCCCCGATGAAGCGCTCCTTCTCCTGCCGCTCCCGTTCCACCAGCGCCTCCCAGTAGCTTGTCCCCCCCCGGAAATGTGCCTGGCTCCGTTTGAGAAGTTCCCTGAACCGGGGCAGGGGCTCCCTCTCCAGCCAGAGCTGGCTGTGGGGGTGAACGATGCTCCCTGCCGAGGGGGGCATGTAGTTCATTACATAGACCGGGTAGCGGGCGGAAGGGTCAATGGCAGAGAGCCAGAGGAAATAGTCCTGGGCCGCCAGCAGGTTGTCAATGAGCAGCCCGGGACTGAAGGCGTCCAGGGGGAGCCAGTGAGAGCGGCCCATAACCGAGACGGCTCCGTGGGAGGCGAAGGGATGAAGGTTCGGGAAGGTCACCGTCTCCCCCCTGCAAAGCCTGCCCCCGGGCAGGATGTCCTCCGGGAAGGTGGGGGTAGCCCCTTTTAGTCTCTCGGGGCAAAAGGGGCACCCCTGCTGGGAGGCGAGGGCCAGGCCCTCGGGGTCGCCGGCGCCCTGCCCCTGGCGGGGCCGCCCGGCCCGCTGGGGGTTAATGCGGGTCTGCCACCCGGTAAGGGGGTCATAGCGGAACTCCACAGAGTTTCCCGCTGGCTTTTCTTTGCGGAAGCGGACCACTATGCACCCCTCCTGTAGTGCCGGCTCAGCTCCGAGGCGTATCTCGTCCCAAGAGTGGCGGCGTTTTCTTCCAGCCACTGGCTGAAGCGGGTGTGTCCCAGAGGGGAGGCGCTGGAGATGAGGAGGTCCGACATCAGTCCCAGGATTTCGTCCCGGGTAAGCACCACATCCTTCACCAGGTAGCCCACTAGCCTGGCCAGGGGAAGGGCCAGCCCCGGGGGAACATGAAGTAGCCTGGCTTTGCTGTGGACTTTCTTGGCGATGAGGCGGACCAGTCCGGCAAAGGTATAAACCTCGGGGCCTGCGGCGTCCAGGACCAGGTTTTCCTCCTGCTGTCCGGCCCGGACCGCCATCTCGGCCACATCTTCCACATAGACTGGCTGGAGCCGGTAGCCCCCACTCCCGGGAATGGCAAAGAAGGGGAACCTTCTGAGGAGCCAGGCGATGTTGTTGACCAGGATGTCCTCCACCCCGAAGATGACGGTGGGGCGGAGGATGGCGTAGGAGAGCTTTGAACGGGCAATAATCTTCTCCACCTGCGCCTTGCCCCTGAAATAGGGGAGGGGTGAGTCCTCGGAGGGGTTGGTGATGCTGATATGGACCAGCCTTCGGACGCCGGCTTCCTCCGCCGCCCTGACGAGGGTCTTTGTGTTCTCCACGGCCCTATCAAAGCTGACTTCCCCCCGGGGAAAGCGGACCCAGTAGGTATTATAGAGGGTGGTCGCCCCCAGCAGGGTCTCCCGGAGTTCCCGTGGCTCATCGAAATTGAGGGGGAAGGCCTTAACCTGGTCGCCGAAAGGGCTTTCCCTGTGGGGGTGCCCGGTGATGGTTATGACCTTTTTCCCCATAGAGAGGAGCCGGCGGGCTATATATTTGCCGGTGTAGCCATAGGCCCCCGTGACCACGACAAGCTCCCCGTCTAGCATAGCCGAGCTATGGCTTTAGCGAAAGGTTGGCGAGACTCTAGAGGGGGTCAATTTGACGGGGCACTGCCACCCGGGTCCTGTTGTAAGCGTCCACCATCTTGCGGAAATGGAAACCGTAGCCCGCCAGGACCATGGATACCCCCAGAAAATAGGGATGCCTGAACAAGGTGGAAAAGAGGAGCTTCCAGAAATACCTCCTCCCCGGCTGTCTTATCCCCAGAGTCCATACAAGCTTGATGAAGGCGGGAAGGGTATAGGAAGGGAATCTGACCTTCTTCTGCCTGGGCCTGTATTCCCTCAGGAAGGCCTTTATCCGCTCATAGTATTGTTTGGGCGAATAGATAGTGTTGATGACCTGGCGATAGCCATTGAGTAGCGTCTCGGCCTTCATCTTTGGAACGAAGTTTGTGGTGGTGATGTCCCCCGTTATCTCCTCCACCAGGCGGTTCTCTTTCTTGAGGCGCTGGTACAGCTTGGTGCCCCGGGGGGCGTTCAGCAAACCCACCATCGCTGCTACAATCCCGCTTTTCTGGATAAAACTTATCTGCTTTTCAAAAATGGAGGGGGGGTCATTATCAAAGCCGACTATAAAGCCTCCATAGACCTGCATGCCGTAGTTCTGAATCTTCTTGACCGAGGCCAGCAGGTCCAGGTTACGGTTATGTTGCTTGCCGCATTCCACCAGGCTGTCATCATTCGGGGTCTCGATGCCTATAAACACCGTGTTAAACCCCACCTCCGCCATCAGGCGCATGAGCTCCTCATCGTTGGCCAGGTTTATAGATACCTGGGTAGAGAAGGTAAAGGGATTTCCTTTCTCCTCCATCCATCCTTTCATAGCGGGCAGGATTTCTGCCCTTACCTTCCGCTTGTTGCCTATGAAGTTATCGTCCACCACAAACATCCCGCCCCGCCAGCCCTGCCGGTATATTGCGTCAAGCTCCGCCAGCAGCTGGTCCTTGTCTTTGGTCCGGGGCCTGTGCCCGTTGAGGACGACGATATCGCAGAACTCACAGTCAAAGGGGCAGCCCCGGGAATACTGGACGCTCATGAGGGCGTAGTGCTTCATATCCACCAGCTCCCACAGGGGGACAGGGGTCCTGGCAATGTCCGGCCACTCGCTACTTGTATAAGTAGGTCTGGCATTGCCCATTTCCAGGTCCTTCAAGAAGGCCGGCAGGATGGCTTCGGCCTCGCCGAGCACAAAGTGGTCCACGCCCTTAAACTGGTCATGCCCGGTGGTGAACAGAGGGCCTCCGGCCACAACCTTGACCTTCAGCCGGTTGCACCTGCGGATGACATCCTGCACCGACTCTTTCTGTATGGACATGGCGCTGATAAGGACATAGTCGGCCCAGCGGATGTCCTCGTCCTTCAGGGCCTTGACATTCATATCCACGAGCCTTTTCGGCCACTCGTGGGGGAGCATGGCGGCCACCGTAAGCAGGCCCAGGGGCGGGTAGGCCGCCTTCTTAGAGATAAACCCCAGGGCATGTCTGAAGCTCCAGAAGGTATCCGGATACCGGGGATAGACCAGCAGTACTTTCAAATTCTCTCCTTGGCTTAAGCTGTCTCCAATTTCGCTCAGTATAGCACTTGATTGTCTGGTGGTAAATGGTCTGTCCCTTTGCTGGCAGCGACTTTTTCACCAAGAACTACGGTAGGTGAAGAGTTACCTTCAGCTCCCGTGCTCTAGCCTGAATCCTTTCTCAGTGAAAACCTTCAGGCAAGCATCTGCCACCCGGGGGTCATAAAGGATGCCCCTATGCCGCGAGATTTCCTCTAATGCCTTGTCCATACCGAGAGCCGGTCTGAAGGGGCGGTGGGAACACATGGCCTCAACCACGTCGGCCACACCCAAGACCCTCGCCTCCAGAATGATGTCTTCGCCAGAAAGACCTGCAGGATAGCCAGACCCGTCTAACCTCTCGTGGTGCTGGAGTATTGCCTGGGCAACCGGCCAGGGGAATTCTATTCCTTTCACTATGTCGTATCCCGCCTCGGAGTGAGCCCTGATTAGGGACATTTCTACGCCGGCCAGCGCCCCGGGCTTGTTTAGAATCTCGGCTGGTACATACATCTTGCCAATGTCATGAAGAGTCCCAGCCACACGGATTCCATCTATCTGCACCTCGGGGAGGCCCATCTGCCCGGCTATAGCACAGGCCAGCAGGGTCACACGCTGCTGATGGCCTGCTGTGTAAGGGTCCCTCTTTTCAGCTACTGATGCCAGGGCACTGACCATTCCCTCCAATATTGTCCCCAACTTCCCATTCTGCATCTCATGCCAGCTTCGTTTGAGTGCTTCTTCCGTCGCCCGCTTATGCCCGAGATTTTCAATGACCTCCCACTTACCTTGCCGCTTGATAAGAGTCCCTTGATGGTTGCTGGACGCATCGATTATCTGGTATGCCAAACATTTATCGAGAGAATGCGAACAAATGACAACAATCCGATGTTTGCCAATAATATTGTCTAGTGTTGCTTCATAGTCAGCGAATGCTCTCCAATCCTCTTCTTCAAGCCAAGAGGTGTCCCCGGCCACGCGAACCCCAGTAAATCCTCTTTCTACAGCTTGTCTCTCTTTCTTGAACCAATCCTGCAGCGTCTCATCTTGGTCGAATTTCCTTGAGTTGGTGTAACACTCTCTGGCGTCGACTATCTCTATTTGGCCCCCCTTGACATATTCGTCCAGATTCATCACTGCCTTTGCTAGTGCTGCCTTTGCGGCCGCAACTCCAAGGAACTCTGAAGTAGCCCAAATGCAGAGCTGTCCCCTTTTTAACCCTTCTTCCCAGTAAGGTATCAAAATATCAAGCAGGTCTTCTTGTATCTTGTAGAATAGGCACAGGTGCGTGCCCCAGGAGACATTGCCTACCACCCCAACCCCCATCTTCCTCAGACCTCCTTCCTCAGCCTTCCACCAATTCGGCCTCTTGAAGGCACTGCCCCCCCGCCTCCGCAGTATTTGTGAAGCAATTTACGCACACTGGGAGGCATTTGTCAAGTTCTGCTAGAGTTCGGTCCCAATGGTCCGCCCCAGCGGGACCACAAGACTGGCCCAATTGGGCCATGACGGGGCAACGCCTCGGTAGTGGGCAGCTCAAGGCCTTAGAGGTCGGAGCCTCTGGGTCATGAAGGGGGCAGGCATGAGCGCCTGGGTCAGGGAGAAGAGCTGGAAGTCCTATGAACCTTCCCTCTTTTGGGGGATAGGCGTGAGAACAAGACCTCTCACATAATAGAGCTGTTGACCGCAGTCAGGTCTTGGCGTGGAGGGGGAATATGTGGCCACTGAAAGGGGTTCTCACCGAAGAGCAAGAGGCAGACGGGTTCAAGGCCTTTGAGGACGAGGAGTTTGTCTACATTAGAAGAGGGTTCGGAGAGGTTTGCCTCACTCTTAGCTCCCAGGCAACAAGGGAATCCATTAGAGAAGCGGTAGAGAGGCTCCGACGCGGGCCCCCCCCCAGCGCCTGACTTGTTCTGAGTATCTATGCCTCCCCATCCAAAGACTCACTAATGCTTCTCTAGTAACATAACTACTTTCTTTGTCCACTGCGTCCGTCTTACAAGATGACCATACAGTCGCCGAAGCTGTAGAAGCGGTAGCGGAGCTGGATGGCCTCTTCGTAGGCCCTCTTCAGCAGGGCTTCTCCGCAGAAGGCGTTTACCAAGAGCAAATGCGTGGAGCGGGGGAGGTGGAAGTTGGTCACCAGGGCGGAGATGGCCCCGAAAACATGGCCGGGAGATATGAAAAGCCGTGTCCGGCCCTGGAAGGGGCCTATGGCCTCGGGGGTGGAGGCCTGCTCCAGCAGGCGGGTGGTGGTGGTGCCTACGGCGATAATCCTCCTCCCCTCTTTGCGGGCACGGGTGAGGGCCTGGGCGGCGTGGGGGGGGATTTCACCGTATTCCTGGGGGAGGTTTTCCCCTTCCCCGGCGGGGCGGAAGGAGCCCGGGCCGATGTGGAGGGTGACGGAGACTGTCTCTATCCCCTTCGCCTTTATTTTTTCCAGGAGCTCCGGGGTGAAGTGGAGGCCGGCGGTGGGGGCGGCCAGGCCCCCCGGTTTCCGGGCGAAGACCGTCTGGTAGCGCTCGGGGTCCTGGAGCGGGGTGTGGATGTAGGGGGGAAGGGGTACCTGCCCCGCCTCCAGGACCGCTGCCCCCGGGGGGAACCTCAGCCAACGGGTGCCATCGGGCTCCCTGCCCGCTACCTCGGCCTCCATACCCCCGAAGATAGCCCTGGCCCCCACCGGCAGGCGCTTCCCCGGTCTCACCATGGCCCGCCACAGGCCGTCCCCTTCCTCCTTCAGCAGCAGGGCTTCTACCCGGCCCCCGGTCTCTTTCTTGTGGCCCAGGAGGCGGGCGGGGAGGACCCGGGTATCGTTGAGCACCAGGACATCCCCCCCCCGGAGGTAGCCAGGCAGGTCATAGAAATAGCGGTGCTCTATCTGGCCGGTATCCCGGAAGAGGACCATCAGGCGGGAGTGGTCCCGGGGCTGGGCCGGGGTCTGGGCGATGAGCTCTCTGGGGAGAGAAAAATCAACGAAGGCCATTTTGGACTATTCTAATGGGGCCTCTTGCCGGTGGCAACATTAGGGTAAAATAGAGGGGATGTTTGAGGTCCTTTCGGAAAGGCTGGGAGAGGTCTTCCGCCGGCTGGCGGGGAAGGGCAAGCTCTCGGAGAAGGACATCGAGGAGGGCCTGCGCCAGGTGCGTCTGGCCCTTCTGGAGGCCGATGTCAACCTGAAGGTGGTCAAGGAGTTCACCGCCCGGGTGAGGGAGAGGTGTCTGAAAGCTGAGGTGCTGGAGCACCTATCCCCGGCCCAGCAGGTGGTGAAGATAGTCTATGAGGAGCTGGTGGGCCTGCTGGGGGAGAGGGCCCCCCTGAGCCCCGCCCCCCACCCGCCGTCGGTCCTGATGCTGGTGGGGCTTCAGGGCTCGGGCAAGACCACCACCGCCGCCAAGCTGGCCCTCCATCTCCGGCGGCAGGGGCAACGCTCTTTGCTGGTGCCCCTGGACCCCCGCCGTCCCGCCGCCCGGGAACAGCTCATGGTGCTGGGCCGCCAGCTCAATGTCCCTGTCCTGGAGGACCAGGCCCCCCTGGAGGCCCTGGCGGGGCTGGCGCTTGAGAGGGCCGGGGGGCTGGGGGTGGGCTGGGTCATCGCCGATACGGCGGGGAGGCTCCACATCGACCAGGAGCTGATGGGGGAGCTGAGGGAGATAAGGGACAGGCTCCGCCCTTCTGAGGTGCTCCTGGTGGTGGATGCCATGACGGGGCAGGACGGGGTGAGGGTGGCCGAGGAGTTCCACCGGGAGGTGGGGCTGACGGGGGTCATCCTCACCAAGATGGACGGGGATGCCCGGGGAGGGGTGGCCCTCTCCGTGCGTTCGGTAACCGGCGTGCCCATCAAGTTCCTGGGGACGGGGGAGAAGACCGAGGCCCTGGAGCTCTTCTACCCCGACCGCCTGGCCTCCCGCATACTGGGGATGGGGGACGTCCTCACCCTTATTGAGAAGGCCCAGGATGCCTGGGACGAGAAGAAGCTCCAGGAGGTGGAGAAGAAGCTCAAGAAGGGGGAGCTGGACCTGGGGGACCTGGTGGAGCAACTGGAGCAGCTCCAGAAGATGGGGCCCGTCTCGCAGATTCTGGGGATGGTCCCCGGCCTGGGGGCCCTGGCCTCCCGCCTGCCACAGGGCCAAGAGGACAAACTCAAGAGGATGAAGGCAATCATCCAGTCCATGACCCCCCAGGAGAGGCGGACCCCCGAGATGATAGACGGCAGCCGGAGGCGGCGGATAGCCCGGGGGAGCGGCACCACCCCCCAGGAGGTGAACCAGCTCCTGAACCAGTTCCGCCAGATGCAGAAGCTGGTCCGGCAGATGGGCCGGGGAAAGGGACTTCTGTCCATGTTTAAAGGGGGCCCCTAGCGCTCGCAAGATTACATCGTGTTACAGGACGTGTTTGAACATGACGCTATCTTGTGCACCGCCCTCCACTCTAATGGGCATTGGGCGGAATGTCTTGCTCTTCCTTATGGTTTGACAAACCTCCAATTCCATGGTACGCTAGGAACACCGGTAGTGGTTTGCAAGTCCGAAGCTGCGGAAGTTCTCACAAACTGCCCAGGCCATGGATGACCAAACTGGAACCGAGTCTTATAGAAAGGAGGTCATCCATGAGCTTCGAGGACAAGACATTGAACTGCGTGGAGTGTAGCAAGGGGTTCACCTTCAGCGCTGAGGACCAGGAGTTCTTCCAATCCAAAGGCTACACCAATGAGCCCAAGCGCTGCCCAGCCTGTCGCCAGGCCAAGAAGGCCGAGCGTGGCGATAGCGGGTCCAGTTACGGGCCACGCCGCGAGATGTTCCCCGCAAAATGTGCCCAGTGCGGCAAAGACACCCAGGTGCCGTTTGAGCCGCGAAACGGGCGACCAGTGTACTGCAGCAACTGCTACACCAAAGTCCGTGCCACAAATCGCTAAGGAACGGTAACACGAAGAGAGAGGGTGGCATTGACGCCCTCTCTCTTTCGTTGGCGAGCTTCCTCAGATGTGTGCCGCCAGGAGACGGACGCGGTTCTCTGCACAGAGGAAGGGGAGTTGATGGTCAAGGGAACGGAAGGCCAGGCTTTGGCTGGGGGACAAGCTTGGTAGGAGAAGGCCGGGGAATGTGCCATTCAGGGCGTAGTTGAAGGCAGCAGCACGAATGCTATCATGCCAGGCAAGATGAAAGGGGTACCAATGTGGACATTTACGTGGGCAACTTGTCGCGCGATGTAACTGAAGGTGAATTGAAGCAGGAATTCATGGCTTTTGGGAAAGTCACATCTGTAAGAGTTGTGAAAGACAGGCGTAGCGGGCAATCCAAGGGATTTGCGTTTGTCCAAATGCCGTCCCAGGCTGAAGGCCAGGCCGCAATTGCTGGCCTCAAAGGAAAAACACTGAGGGACCGGACGCTTGATGTTACTGAGTCTCACCCTCGCTAGCACAGGAGCGGCAGCGGGACGTATGGTGGCACGGGGGTGAGCCGCCTGGTGCCGGGAGAGCTGTTGCCAGGGGCGGGGGAGGGTGGTAGAATTGGGTCAGCTAGAAAGGGGGGTGAAGAGGATGTGTACCACCTGCGCAGCTCACAACGCAAAGAAGATAGAGAAGAAACCGGTCAAGAAATAGAAAGCTCGATAGAAGGTCCCGGGGCGGGGCTGTAGCTCAGTGGGGAGAGCGCCTCCTTTGCACGGAGGATGGTCATAGGTTAGACTCCCCCTCGGCTCCACTTAGCTTCAAAACGAACCACCTAAAGTATCAATAGGTAGAAACCCGGCACTCTTTAGTCCACAGAAATTGAAAATCGGGCGCTATCATTCACATCTGAAGGTCAGGAATATTCAAAAAGGAGAGGTATTCTAACCGGATTCTCACTAAAACCTAACTTGACTAACTTATACTTTTGGTATCATTGTATCGATTACAGGATTTCACGGGTGCTCTGGCGAAAAGGAGGTTTTATGGAGTACCTGAGTAAACATGGCAAATGGTTATCTACTTTTCTTCTGGTGACAATAACTGACCTCAGAATGCTCCAATTCTCCTATAATCGTGATGGGGAAACCCCCTAGAAGACAAAGGAGGGTGCCATGGCTGGTGGTAAACGGGGGATAGCAGGAAAGGGAACAGACCTTCGCGAGCGCAAAGCCGAGGGCCAACGATTGACGCGGAGGGCACTCCTCAAGCGCCTGGGCCTAGGCACTGCGGCGGCAGTGGGGCTCACGTACGTCCAACCGTCGCTAGGTTCCATTGGCGTGTCAAAGGCATTCGCCCAAGGCAGGTACGGACCGACTCCCACGCCCACGCCCACTCCCACACCCGGTCAGCCGTATATCACTCCGACCTCTGGCGGGCCTGGTTCGCCGTTCACCATCTACGACCCGGGCGGGCGAATTATGCCGTATGACATTGTTGTGTTCTATCCCGCAGGAACAGACCCTGCGTTGGGCAACCTCGCAGCCAATGTAGCCGTTAGTGCAGATGGTAAGACCCTCACGGGTTACGTTGCACCAGCTGCCCTGATTGCGACACCGCATTACGTGGCCGTTCGCCCGAGCCTGACGGACCCTTCGCGCTTCAACGACCTTGCGTTCTTGGTCACAGCGTAGCGTAACAACTTACCAGTACTCCAGACGGTGAAGCGGCTAGAAGTGCCGCCGTCAAGGGTGAGGCATGGGTGGTTGCGCAGGTTGAGGTGTGCGTTACAGGCTGAAGAGGGGTTTGAAGGTTCTGGCTGTTAACACCTCACGTGCTGAATTCTGGTATAATGTAATCAGGTTTCTATCGAGGAGATATTATGAAGTTTGCCGTCACTCTGGAAAAAGACGAAGACGGCTTCATTGTTGCCAGCTGCCCGGCTTTGCCCGGATGCCACTCCCAGGGTAAAACCAGGGAAGAAGCAATCGCCAACATTGAAGAGGCGATACGGGGTTACATCGCCAGCAAGCGCAAGCACGGCGAACCGTTGCCGATAACCGAGGTCAAAGAGGTTGAGGTTGCCGTTTAGTGCCCCGCCTGCCAGTAATCTCTGGAGACGAATTCGCCAAAGCCGTAAGCAAGACTGGATATGCTTGGGACCACACCGAAGGTAGCCACATGATTTTACTCCATCCTTCGGGGCGGCGGCTTTCCGTACCCCGACATGCCGAACTGGGACGAGGGTTGTTACTGGCTTTAATCAGGGATGCCGGACTGAGCCGGCAAGAATTCATCAAGTTGCTGCGAGAGTAAGCTTAAACACAACCTTAAAAGTTCTACCTGTTGATACCTCAGCTCCATAATATGTTCAGTCTCCGGACTCATTTCAGCTTGCCCGCCTGCTCCAGTGATTCCATTACTTCTGCGTTAAGCCTGGGGTCTTCACCCTTGAAGAAGGACGGCGAGGGATAACCAAGTTCGAGTTTGACAACCTTCGCATCCTGGGAGCTAAGTGGCAACATAATTGTGACGCCGTTGAACGACATGGATGAAAGCGGAGTCCAGAAGGCACCCCAGTAGATGAGTTTCCTGTCCACGCAGACCACAAACGATTTGCCCCTCACCGGGACTTCCAGCTTGGAAATACGCTCATAGGCACTTGTAGTGAGCGTTATCTCGTGTGTTTTGGCATTATACGTGATGATATCACTCATGGCGATAATGGGCTGTTCCGCAATGTCAACATGGCTTAAGGCTGGCATCTGGGCAGGAGATACATCTCCTTTGGTCAGATAAATGGCAAACCCCTCACCTTTTGTGGTGGTACAGCCACCTAACATAAGAATAGTGCCGACCATAATAAGCGCAGTTAGTCTTGCGGCGATACGGCAAAATAGCCTTTTAATTGGTCCTTCCTCCTCTATTCCGAAAGCCGGCATTACACAGCTTCCTTGAACTCGGGCTGAAAGCGCACTGTGCCCCGTCTTCCTGCTAAGGCATGTCCCCGAAGTACCAAGACCATCCATGCTTCGTTGGGCACTTCAAATTCACATTCAAGACCCTTCGTTTTCGCCCGAACGAATCCGAAGCGGGGGTAATAGTCCGGATGACCAACCAGGACTACTATTTCGTGTCCGAGATGTCGGCATTCCTCAAGTCCAGCTCCAACTAATTGCGAGCCGATTCCTTTGCGCTGATAAGCTGGGAGGACTACCAGTGGGGCAAGGGTTATTGCCTCGAAACTTGAACGTCCTGTTTCTACTATTACAGGACTAAACGCAATATGCCCCACAATCTCACTGTCCTGTACAGCGACAAGGGAGATAGTCAAGACACCACGATTCCGAAGCTTGTCAACAAGCTTCGCTTCATTTTCTCGCCCGAACACCTGTTTATTGACGTGGTGAATAGCACTTATATCCTCAGGTGCTTCCGGACGAATTGCTGGCATATGGACCCTCCTGGCATCGTGTATTTGCCATTCTAACATGAGGCGAGATTGAAAGCCACCCTGAAAGTTCTACCTATTGATGCCTCAGCCCCACCGGCATTATGCCCGCTGAGCCGTATCTCCGAGACATTTGGTGGCTTTTTCCGCTACTCAAGGGTTGACGGGGGATGTATAATGGTCTGGTTTTTTGGGAGGGAAGGCTTTGGGCTTCTGGGAGAGCTTTGGCTCTATAGGGTTGTTCCTGGTCCTGGCTATTCTCCTGGCCATGGCTATGATACTTCTTCCCTGGTTCCTGACAAGAATCCGTTTTATCCCCCGCCGGCCCAACCCGGCCAAGTATTTGCCCTATGAGTGTGGGATGGACACTATTGGCAAGACCTGGGTCCAGTTCAACTTTCGCTACTACTTCTTTGCCCTCCTTTTTGTCCTCTTTGACATTGAGGTGGTCTTCCTCTATCCCTGGGCGGTGGCCTATCAGAAGCTCGGCCTCTTTGCCCTGGCGGAGATGGTGGTCTTTATCGGCATCCTGATGGTGGGCTACGTATATGCCTGGAGGAAGGGGGCCCTGGAGTGGAAATAGCCCGTTTGGGTGGCGTCCCCGAAAATTTCCTGGAGATGGACAGGGTGGAGGGGCAGGGGGTAATGGCCCTACGGGAAGGGGCCCGGGCCTCTATCCCCGACCCTGCCGGGTGGCTGGAAGAGGAGGTCCCCCGAGGGCTTCTGGTGACATCCCTGGGGGCCCTTGTGGGCTGGGGGCGGAAGTCCTCGGTCTGGCCCGTCGCCTTTGGCCTGGCCTGCTGTGCCATGGAGATGATTGCCACTGCGGCCTCCCGCTTTGACATCGCCCGCTTCGGAATGGAGTTCTTCCGGGCCTCCCCACGCCAGGCGGACCTGATGATTGTGTCGGGGACGGTCACATGGAAGATGGCCCCCCAGCTCAAGAGGATATACGACCAGATGTCCGAGCCCAAGTGGGTGGTGGCTATGGGCCAGTGCGCTGCCTCGGGCGGCCCCTTTGCCGAGTCCTACTTTGTGGTGCCGGGGGTGAACCGCCTGGTCCCGGTGGATGTCTATGTCCCCGGATGTCCTCCCCGGCCCGAGGCCCTGCTCTACGGCCTGATGAAGCTCCACGAGAAGATTGCCCGGGAGAACCTGGCCCTGAGGAGGGAGCCTTGACCCGCCACCTTTCCGGGGCGGAGGTGGCTGCAGAGGTCCAGTCGGCCCTGCCGGGGGTGGGGGTGAAGGGGGAGGGAGGGACCCTCTGGGTGGAGGCCCGGGACCTGTTGCCCGTGGCCCGCTACCTCAAGGATGAAGCCTCCCTGGCCATGGACTGCCTGGCGAACTTCACCGCCGTGGACTATCTGGACCACTTTGAGGTGGTCTATCATCTCCTTTCCCTCCAGCACAACCACAGCCTGGTCCTGAAGGTGAGGCTGGAGGGGAGGGAGGGGCTGGGGGTGCCCTCGGTGACCCCCCTGTGGAAGGGGGCCGACCTTCAGGAGCGGGAGGTCTATGACCTCCTGGGCATCGCCTTCTCCGGCCACCCCAACCTGAAGCGCATTCTGACCTGGGAGGGCTTCCCCGGCCACGCCCTGAGGAAGGACTTCGTCTGATGGCTCTGCGGACGGAGCCTATTGTTCTCAATATTGGGCCCCAACACCCCTCCACCCACGGGGTCTTCCGTATGCGAGTCACCTTTGATGGCGAGGTCATTGTGGGCCTGGACCCCGTCTTCGGCTATCTCCACCGGGGGTTTGATAAGCTGGCCGAGTCCCGCACCTATACCCAGTTCATCCCCCTCACCGACCGGCTGGACTACCTGGCCTCTATGTCCAACAACTTCGCCTATTGCCTGGCGGTGGAGAGGCTGGCCGGGATTGAGGTGCCGGAGAGGGCGGAGTACATCCGGGTGATAATGGCTGAGGCCATGCGCATCTCCAGCCACCTCATGGCCGTCGGGTTCTTCCTCAACGACTGCGGGGCCTCTGTGTATACTCCCCTCATCTACATGTACCGGGAGCGGGAGAAGCTCCTGGACCTCTTTGATATGGTCTCGGGCCAGCGCCTCACCTACAACTACATGCGCATTGGGGGGGTGAGTCATGACCTGCCACCAGAGTTCCTCCCCGCCCTGAGGAAGTTCGTCCAGGAGATGCCTGCCTTTATTGATGAGTATGACCAGCTCCTGGCGGAAAACGAGGTTCTGCTGGCCCGGACCAAGGGGGTGGGCATCCTGCCGCGGGAGCTGGCCATCAATGCCTCGGCCTCGGGGCCGGTGCTGAGGGCCAGTGGGGTAGAGTGGGACCTGAGGAAGAAGGACCCCTACTCTATCTATGCCCGCTTTGCCTTTGACATCCCCACGGCAGAGACGGGCGATTCCTATGACCGTTACTGGGTCAGGATGCAGGAGATGCGCCAGAGCGTGCGCATCCTGGAGCAGGCCCTGGCTCAGCTACCAGAGGGGCCGGTGAGGGCCGAGGTGCCCCACCTGGTCCGTCCGCCCAGGGGGGAGGTCTACAGCCGCATTGAGGCCCCCAAGGGGGAGCTGGGCTTCTATATTGTCTCCGACGGCTCGGTGGCCCCCTACCGCCTCCATGTCCGGGGCCCAAGCTTCATCAACCTCACTGCCCTGAGGGAGATGTGCCTGGGCTGGAAGCTGGCCGATGCTATTGCCATCTTGGGCTCTCTTGACATCGTCATGGGCGAGGTGGACCGCTAGGTGGACTGGCTTCACTGGATAGCCTTTGCCCTGCTCATCGTGGTCTTTGTCTTTGGGATGGTGATGGTCTTCATCTGGCTGGAGAGGCGGGGGGTGGGCCGTCTCCAGATGAGGCCGGGCCCCAACCGGGCCGGCCCCTTCGGCCTCCTCCAGCCCGTCGCCGACGCTATCAAGATACTGCTCAAGGAGGATATCGTCCCGGAGAGAGGGGACCGGCTCCTCCATACCCTGGCCCCGATAGTCGCCTTTGCGCCTGCCCTGATGGTCTTCGCCGTGGTCCCCTTCTGGAGGGGGGAGGGGGCCGGGCTGGTGCCCGACATGAACATCGGGCTGGTCTACCTGGTGGCCATCAGCTCCATAAGCATTGTGGGGGTGTTCATGGCGGGCTGGGCCTCCAACAACAAGTACTCTCTGATAGGGGCCATGAGGATGATGGCTCAGATGGTGAGCTATGAGGTCCCCCTCGTCCTGGCATTGGTGGGGGTGGCCCTGGCAGCGGGCTCCCTTTCCCTGGTGAACATTGTGGAGGCCCAGGGCCTGCCCTTCATCCTCGTTCAGCCCCTCGGTTTCCTGGTCTATTTCCTGGCCGCCATGGCTGAGGCCAACCGCGGCCCCTTTGACCTGATGGAGGCGGATTCGGAGCTTGTGGCGGGCTTTCATACGGAGTACTCCGGGATGAAGTTCGCCATGTTCTACCTGGGGGAGTATGCCCATACCCTGGGGGTCGCGGCAATCGGGGCCACCCTCTTTCTGGGGGGATGGGCCGGCCCCGTGCTCCCTCCCATCCTCTGGCTGGTGATAAAGGTGCTTGTTCTCTTCCTTGTCATCATGTGGGTCCGGGCGACACTGCCCCGGCTGAGGGTGGACCAGCTTATGGCCTTCGCCTGGAAGTTCCTCCTCCCCCTCGCCCTGGTGAACATCTTCCTGGTCGCTGTGGAGATGAGCACCAAGTCCCTGAGCACGCTCTGGGTGATGATGGTGGTCAACACTGTGGCTGGGGTGCTGCTGGTCTATCTCTTGTCCCGCCTGTGGCGGCTGGGAGGGGGAAAAGTTGCGGTCTGAGAGAACGGGGCTGGGGATTCTGAAGGGCATGGCCCTTGTCATAAGACATGCCTTCCGCCCCATCATCACCACCCAGTACCCTGAAGAGAGGCTGGTCCCCTCCAAGCGCATCCGGGCCCCTCAACTGGTCTGGGAGGAGGAGCGCTGCACTGTCTGTGCTACCTGCGCCAAGGCCTGTCCCCAGGGGAACATCACTATCGTCAGCGAGTCCCTTCCCGGTAACAAATACGGCATGAAACACCTGGAGATAGACCACGGGCGGTGCATGTTCTGCGGCCTCTGTGTGGAGGCCTGCCCCTTTGACGCCATACATCTGGGGCGGGACTACGAGCAGGCCACCTACCGCCGCAGCCAGCTGGTCCTGACCAGGGACGAGGTGAGATTGTCGGAGAAGAGGAAAGCCAGCGGCTACTTCCGCCCCCGCTTTGAGGCGGAGATGCCTCCCCAGACCCTCCTGGTCTACGGGGAGAAGAAGGGGAAATAGGTGGCCCTGACCATCAGCTTCTTTGTCCTGGGGGCAGCGGTGCTCCTCTCCGCCCTGGCGGTGGTCCTCCTCAGGAATGTCTTCCGGGCGGGCCTGTCCCTGCTATTGTGCTTTTTCGGCGTGGCTGGCATCTACATCACCCTGGGGGCGGACTTCCTGGCAGGGGTCCAGGTGCTGATATATGTGGGGGCCATAGGCATCCTCCTGCTCCTGGCCCTGATGCTCACCCGCGAGGCCGCGCGGGGGAGTCCGGAGGGACGGCTGGTGGTCCCGGCGGCGGTTCTGGGGGGGCTGGTTCTGGTGGTGCTGGGCTTTGCCGTCTGGCGCACCCCCTGGAAGGTGGTGGCCCCTGCCCTGGCAGACCTGCCCTCCCCCCAGCCCACCACCGAGGCCCTGGGTTTGGGGCTCTTCAGCCTGGAGGGGGGCTTTGTCCTGCCCTTTGAGATAGCCTCGGTCCTACTCCTGGCGGCCATCATCGGGGCCATCGTCCTGGTCATGGAGAGGAAATAATGGCGGTGGGCCTGGGGCATTATCTTCTTCTGTCCTCGGCCCTCTTTGCCATCGGCCTCTACGGGGCCCTGGCCAAGAGGAATGCGGTGGTGGTCCTGATGTGCATTGAGCTAATGCTCAACGCCGCGAACATCGCCCTGGTGGCCTTTTCCCGCTTCCTTGTGGGAGCGGCCCTGACCGGGCAAATGTTTGCCATCTTCGTCATGACGGTGGCGGCGGCGGAGGTGGCGGTGGGGCTTGCTTTGATTATCTCCCTCTACCGGGCCCGGGGGACGGTGGACTTGGGAAAGATTGACCTGCTGAAATGGTAGAGATAGGTTTGACCCTCACCCCCTGGCCCCCTCTCCCTTACAAAGGGGGAGGGGGAAGAAGTAGGGGCTGGGGGACACCCCCAGACCGCTGCCAGGTGGGCGGACCTCTCAGGACACCCCGGGGAAGGAGTTGACATACCACTGCTTGCTTGCGGAAATCAGCGAAACGAGATTCTTCGCTACGCTCAGAATGACAGACCTACTTGTCACCCTGAGCGGAGCGAAGGGTCTCTGCTCCCCCCGCATGACGGGAAGTCCTGCAACTAAGCACGGGAACATAGATGAGGGCAGGAGGGGCTAGATGACAGGGGCATCCTCGGGCATGTGGGTGGAGGTGAAGCGGGTGAAGGGGCGCGCTCTGGCCGAGATGTGGAAGGAGCTCTTTGAGGCCGAGGGCATCCCCACCCGCATCCTCTCCGAGGGCCTGGAGGAGGGGGAGACCTCTACATACCGGGTCCTGGTCCCCAGGTTCCGGGAGCACGTGGTGGAAGAGGTCCTGAGGAAGATATAGATGCCCCACCTCTTTATCTGGCTTATCTTCCTCCTGCCCATCTTTGCTTTCCTGGTGAACGCCCTCCTCATCCGCCCCTTCTTCTCCCGGCACCACCGGGCGGCGGGCTATGTAACCATCGCGGCCATCGCCGGCTCCCTCCTCCTGGGCCTGTGGCTCCTGAGGAGCATTATGGGGGCGCCCGACCACAAGATTGACCTGGAGCCCGTGACGTGGCTGATAATGGGCGACCGCGAAATCACCATAGGGCTCCTGCTGGACTCCCTCACGGCGGTGATGGTGGTGGTGGTGGCCCTGGTGAGCTTGATGGTCCAGGTCTATTCCCAGGGCTACATGGCGGTGAAAAAGGATGACCACGATTTCAGCTCCAGGGGCTATATCCGCTATTTTGCCTTCATGGCCCTGTTCACCGGCTCCATGCTGGGGCTGGTCATGGCCAAGAGCTTCCTCTTCCTCTACCTCTTCTGGGAGGGGGTGGGGGTGTGCTCGTATTTCCTCATCGGCTTCTGGTTCCACCGCCCCTCCGCGGCCCGGGCGGCGTTAAAGGCCTTCCTGGTCACCCGCATCGGGGACCTGGGCTTTCTGCTGGCGATAATCTTCTTCTACCTCAAGACGGGGACCTTTGATATAGAGGAGCTCCACGCTCTGGCGGTGGCGGGGACGTTGGGTGGGGCGGTCCTCACCTGGGGTGCCCTGGGCATCCTGGCCGGAGCGGCGGGGAAATCGGCCCAGTTCCCCCTTCACGTCTGGCTCCCAGATGCCATGGAGGGCCCCACCCCGGTTTCGGCCCTCATCCATGCCGCCACGATGGTGGCAGCGGGGGCCTTTCTGGTGGCCCGCAGCTTCCCCCTCTTTGAGCCCTCCCCCCAGGCCCTGACGGCGGTGGCCGTCATCGGGGGCTTCACCGCCATCTTCGCCGCCACCATGGGTCTGGTGATGAACGATATCAAGAGGGTCATCGCCTATTCCACCATCAGCCAGCTGGGCTACATGATGCTGGGGCTGGGGACGGGGGGGGTGGCGGTGGGCATCTTCCATCTCTTTAACCACGCCTTCTTCAAGGCCCTCCTCTTCCTGGGAGCGGGGAGCGTCAACCACGCCTCGGGCACCTTTGACATCCGGGAGATGGGGGGGTTGAGGAAATATATGCCCTGGACCTTCGCCACCTTCCTGCTGGCCGCCCTCTCCCTGGCCGGCATCTGGCCCCTATCCGGCTTCTGGAGCAAGGACGAGGTGCTGCTCTCGGCCCTGGAGCACCGGCCCCTTGTCTTCTACCTCGCCCTGGCCACTGTGCCCCTGACGGCCTTCTACATCTTCCGGGTGCTGTTTATGACCTTTGGCGGGGAATACCGGGGCCACCACAGAGAGCACCTCCACGAGTCCCCAGCGGTGATGCTCGTGCCCATGGCGGTCCTGGCATTGGCGGCAGTCTTTTCCGGGGTTGTGGGGATACCAGGGGCTATCCAGGCCTTCCTGGGCCACGGGGAAGAGAAGGGCTTCCTGGAGGGACTGTTCGGCATTTTGAGGGAGCCCCTGCCCTGGCTCTCCCTGGCCCTCTCCGGCCTGGGCATCTTCACCGCCTACAGCATGTATTCTGCCCGCTGGCTTTCCCCGGAGAGGGTTGGCAGGGCCTTCCGGCCCCTTTATGTTCTCTTCTCCCGGAAGTATTACTTTGACGAACTCTATGAGAAACTCCTTTTGGGGCGGGGTCTCCTGGGGGGGCTTTTCCGGGGGCTGGAGGTGGTGGACCGGCGGGGGGTGGACGGTGCGGTAGGGGTGCCACCCGAGACAGCGCCAGATCAGCTCCGCGCATCCGGCGGTGGTCTTCCCGTGCGCTTGGTTTCCGGCCCTGAACAGCCTCCGCTTCGCGGCGCTGGTGAGGTAGGCGTGCTGGCCTGGCAGCCAGTCCATGTGATCGAGCGGGGATGATTCCGCCCACTCGACGACTGGACCGAGGATCTTCACGTTGCATCCCCGACCTCCTCCAGCACGATCCGCCGGATCTCCTTCCGGATCTGAA
>JAHKAY010000053.1 GCA_018825785.1 Chloroflexota bacterium
ACGTGGAACCACCTTATGTCCGCCGGGCCTCGGTGGTATATACTGTTAAGGGGTGGATATCAGAAGTTTGATGCCCCGGTATTTACAGGTGGGAGACTGGAAGCCGAGCAGTTTGCTTAAGAGGCAATTTACCACTCTTTCCGCCTATCCTTGCTTGACACCCCTCTCACCACCCCTCTAAAATAGGGGCAGGAGGGGAAAATGCACTGGCCACGTTTCCCACCCACCTGGCAGGAATTTCATCCAGGAGACCCCAACAGGGGGGAGCCCCCACTCCCGATGTTTCTCCTAAACCCCCGCCCTGCTCTGCCCCTGGGGATGACGCACGAGCAGTACCGGGAAATCGTGGACAGCTATGGCCTCTGGGCTACCAACCGGGCCATAGCCATGCTCCCCCACTCAGCCACCAGGGAGCACATGGAGACAGCAGCCAGGCAGCTCTATGAGACCGCCACCGCCAGGCTCAGACTGCCAGTAGGGATAGCATGAAGGCCAAGTCCATCGACTTCCTTCCCCACGAGCCCCCCGAGGGCCCCCCCCTGCCCCGCGGCTGGACACCGCCCTGGCCCTGGGCTGGCGGAGTGGAAGCCCCAGGGAAGTTCCCCCAGACCCTGGCCCCTCCTGGGGTGGACAGGGAGCTTGAGTCCCTGGTGGAGGCCAAACGGAGGGAGTGGGAAGGGAAAGGGTACCCGCCGGGGCTAATAGCCCGGGCCCTCACCATGGCCAGGGAGTGGCCCGCCAGCATGTTCGCCAGCCGCCTCTATCAGGCAGTCAGGGGCACCCCGGCGGAGCTGGAAGCGCAGCGACAGCTCTACCGCATGGGTCTGAACGTGGCCCAGCGGTGGATAGAGGCAATGCACCGGTCCTAGTCTTCTCCGTCACTTCCGCAGATTTCGGGACTTTAAGAGAGGGGGGAGCCTTGCCTCAATGGGCTGTTCGGCAGATGTGTCCATAGGCAGCATTGATGGCCTTCATCCTCTCGGTGGCATCAGGCGCTCGGCTCCTATCGGGGTGGTAGAGCAAGGCAAGGGCTCGGTAGGCGGCCCTTACCACTTCCGGGGGAGCTGTAGGGAGCAGGCACAAGGTACGGTAGTTCGGCGGGATATCGTCCTGGGCCCGGAGCGATTTGTTCTCCCTGGTGACTGCCTGGACATAGGCCTCCAGCTGTCCGTTTTCCTCCGTCAGCTTGGCCCTGTCCTCTTCAAGACGCCGATGCCTCTCGAGCAAGCGGGCCAAGTTCTCCTCCAGGGTGGCTATCTGCTTCTGGAGGTAGGCCACCCTCGCCTGGTCGGCAGCAGGGGCCTCGAGCGACACCGATATCTCCGCCGACGGGAGGCGCCGGCCCCTGGGCTTCCGCCCGAAACACTCCACGACCCCGAAGTGTTCCCTGGCCAACAGGACCGCCTCCCCAGCAAAGGAGGGGCCCACAACCCACCACCTATTCTCCGGGTCCCAACGCCGATGCTCTTTGGGGATGGTTGCCTTCAGGGCATAGATGAATGGGCCAGAGAAGGGGAAGACGAAATAAGCCCCCTCTTTTGCGTAGCGAACGGTACAAATGGTCTCCGTCAACCTCGATAAGCCCCCTTTTCAGTGTCTATACACGTGGCCATACTTGCCCCGGGTCATGCGGGCAACAAGGTTGGGCTCAGCTGGCGGATCCTTGCCCTCCTCCAGCTTGCGGAAGATATAGCCCGCCGGGTTCCTCAGTCTCCCCTGGGGCTGGGCCAGGGCCCATTCTACCCAGGCGCTCACCCGCTCCAGGGGAAACTCCAAGAACTGCTGTGGGTCGCCCGAACCCAACTCGGCTAGCTTGTCTAAGAGTTCCTGGTTCGGCTCAGAAGGGGCGGCATCGGGGCCCGAGGGGGGGTCGTCCGGGTGGTCAACATTCTGGACCGGAGTAGTAGTAGTAGATTTATCTATATCAGGACCTCCTCCTACTACTATAGGTGGTCTACTATCTTGACCAGGTGGTATCTGTGGCTGGTCTACTTTTCTTACCAGTGGTAGGGCATACCCCGAGGGGACCCCTGTCCGGAGCCCGGGGTGGCGGACCAGGCCGGCCAGCTCCTCCAGGTCCTCCAGGCCGTCAAGAACCGCCTGGCGGCTGAGGCGGGTGAGCTTCTGGAGCTGGGAGAGGGAGACCTGGCCGCGGATGATGGGGTTGCCGCCGGCGTCTACCGTCCGGGTGCCGGCCTGGAACAAGGCCAGGCCCACCCTTATCGGGGCCAGGGAGAGGTGCTTCTGGGCG
>JAHKAY010000054.1 GCA_018825785.1 Chloroflexota bacterium
CATAAAGGGAGCGGTGGCCCTTCTTGTCCACCAGGCCAAAGATGGTGCCGGTGGGGACGCCGGGCTTAACGGCTATGTGGCTGGTATCCACCCCCTGTCCCTCCAGGTCGGCGATGAGCCTTCGGCCCTCCTCGTCATCCCCCACCGCTCCGATGAAGCCAGTGGCCACCCCCAGGCGGGCCAGGGCGTAGATGGTGTTAGCCGCCGAGCCCCCCGGGGCCAGGAGCATCCCCTCGACGGGGGCCTCCCCCTCCCGGACAATCTTTTCCACCCGGAGGAGGCGGTCCAGGTTCATGGCCCCCAGGCCCACCACTTCAGGCTTCATCCCAGCTCCCCCGCTCTGGCCCGCAGCAGCCGGCGGTAGTGCTGGTGGAGCTCCAGGGGCCTTTCTTTCTTTCCCACCAGCCAGTGGAGGCCTCTTGCTCCTCCCGCTTCCACAAAGGCCCTCACCCCCTCCCTTCCTCCCTCCTCCCAGGCCAGGAGCACCCCCTCCAGAGGAAAGAGGCTCTCCCCGGCCAGGCCCAGGGTGGCATAGGGAAGGGCATACTGGTTGGCATTGAAGGCCACTGCCAGGCCCCCCGCCTCCCCCACCACCCGGAAGAGGGGGAAGTCGGTGATGCTGTCCCCCACCACCACCACCTCCCCAAAGGAGGTATCCCCTACGAGCTTTCTCAGGGCCTCCACCTTTCTTCTCCCTCCCACCGGCCTCACCTCCTCCAGGAGCACTTTCAGGGGGGAGGCAGCCAGCACCCTCCAGTAGAAATCGTCCAGGAGGGCTTTTATCTTCTCATCATCCCTCTCCGGGCGAAGGGATGACAGGGCCTTTTCAGCCCTCTCTACCGGCTCAAGGCTCTCCAGGGCAAAGGCCCGGCGGTACTGGTCCAGGGGGAGAGGGGTGGAGGCCACGTCCTTCGCGGGGATATCCAGACGGCGGGCGATGGCCCGGGCATAGGGCCGATAGGTGGTGGTAATACACAGGACCCGCCATCCCATCCCCATGAGCCGGCCTATCAGCTCCTGGGCACCCGGCGTGAGGCTGGCCTTTCTGGCCAGCCGGACAATCTGGGCCTCGGTGGTCCCGTGGCGAAGGAGAAAGGGAACAATAAGGCCCAGGGTGTCCCCCGGCTCATAGCCCGGCCTCTCCTCCAGAGTCAGCAGGTCGTCATAGCGGCTCACGGCCTCGAAGACCTCCCTGCCCCCGGGGAAGAGTCCCATCAGCTCGTAGGCATTGTCATTGGGGGAAAGGGGGCCTTCCAGGTCAAAGGCCACAATCTTCATCCCGGCTTCCCGGCCAGGGCCTTTTCTATCTCCGCCGTGAGATTATGGCCAGGGATAGCCCTGTCCTGCCGGTCCAGGACCCGCCCCCCCTCTATCTTCACCCTCCCCTCCCCCAGGGCCCGCAGGGTAGCCACGATGAGGGGGAACTCCCTTTTGAGCCCCTCCTCCCTGATGGCCTGGAAGAGGGGCAGGTCTTCTCCCCTGGCCCGGACCTCCTCCCAGGGGAGTTTCTCAACCTCCTTCCACAACGGGTCAAACCTCGCCCCCCGCAGGGAATAGGTGCAAAAGGTCAGCGGTGGCCCCTCGTCCAGCTCGGGGGTCACCAGGTGCATCATCACCCCCGAGGCCCGCGCCCTTGCCCGGATGAGCTGCCAGATGACCTCTTGCCAGGTCCCCTTGGGGCCTCCGGGGGCGGCGGGGTGGAGGTTTATCATGGGGTAGCGCTGGCACATCTCCTCCCCCAGGATGAGCATATAGCCCGCCAGGACCAGGAGGTCCGGTTTGAAACGCCTCAGCTTCCCCATCACCTTCCTATCGTATTCCAGCCTCCGGGAAGGACCGGAGATGCCAAAGCTGGAGGAGGAAAGGGTGAGGAGGGGTATCTTGTAGCCTTTCACCAGCCCAAAGAACAGGTCGCTCTCCCCAGCCTCCCCCGGCTCCCGGTTAGAGAAGACAAAGGCTATTTCCGCTTTGACCTCGCCCCGCCCTATGGCCTCCCACACCGTTTCTAAGAGGTCCCTGGCGGCCTGGTCCCTGCCCGTGGAGAGCCACCCCAGCCTGAGCATCAGCGCCCCAGGGCTTTGAGGAACTTCTGCCACGGGCCCAGGAAGTGCACCCAGAGGGAGGTGGTGCCCCCCCCAATCTTCGCCTTGGCCAGGGACTCCAGGAATCCCTGAGGGCCCTGGAAGGGCGGCATCTCCACATAGGCCCGGCCCACCTCCCCGAGGGTGTGGGCATCGCTCCCCGCCGTCATGAGGAGGCCATGGCTCTGGGCAAAGGCCTGGGCCTGGTCCCGGTGAAAAAGGGAGCGGGCATTGAAGGCCTCTATAAACTGGAGCTGGGGGAGGAGGTCCAGCAAGGTATCCCGCCGTAGGCATGAGCGGTAGAAGCGGTCAAAGGGGTGGGGGACCCCGGCCAGCCCCCCCTGCTCGCGGATGAGTTCCACGGTCTGGGCGGCGGTGAGGCCGGAGGGGACAGTCTTCTCCATGAAGAGGCCCAGGACTTCCCCTTCCCTGGTCATCACCTCCTCGCCCACAATGACCGAGAAGGGGGCCATCTCCCTCACCCTCAGGGCCCCCTCTATGGTCCCATGGTCAGTAACCGCCAGGCAGTCTATCCCCACCTCCCCACAGCGCCGCAGGAGCTCCCGGAGGGGGAGGCGGCAGTCAGGCGAGTAGCAGGTATGGAGGTGCAGGTCCGCCCGGAGCAAGGCCTAGCTCACCTTCTCCAGATACTCGCCGGTCCTGGTATCCACCTTGATGGTGTCCCCCGGGCTGATGTGGAGGGGGACCTGGATGGTAAGGCCGGTCTCCAGCCGGGCCGGCTTGCGGCCGCCCTGGGCAGTATCCCCTTTATAGGCAGGGCCTGTGTCCTCCACCTTCAGCTCCACCGCCGAGGGCAGCTCCACCCCTACGGGCGCCTCCTTGTAGAGGAGAAGCTCCAGGCCGTGGCCTTCCTTGAGGTAGGGCAGGGCCTCCTCCAGGTGAGCCTTGGGCAGAGGGGTCTGCTCAAAGGTCTCCTGGTCCATCAAGAAGTAGAGGTCCCCATCATGGTAGAGGTATTGCATGGGCCGGCGCTCCAGGCGGGCCAGGATGAACTTGGTCCCCGCCTGGACCACGCGCTCGATGGTGTGCCCCTCCCGAAGGTCCCGGAGCTTCATCCTCACCTGGGCGGAGCCCCGCCCCACCTTGATATGGTGGAAGTCCACCACCTGGTAGAGCTTCCCATCTATCTCAATAGTGCTCCCGCGGCGGATTTCTCCGGTGTCAATCATTTCTGGCAATTGAGATTATACACAGCCCCCCTCCCCCCTTCAACAGTAATGTTATTGCCCGCCTCAGGGGCCAGGATGATAGTGGAGGAGAGGAAGTAGAAACGGGGCTTACCCTTCCCGCCTTCTTTTCACCGCTTCCGTGATGAACTGGACAATCTGGGGGGTGGGGGTGCCGGGACCGAAGACCTCGGCTATGCCCAGGGCCTTGAGCCGGGGGATATCTTCCTCGGGGATGATGCCCCCCACTACCACTATCACATCATCTCTGCCCTTCTTCTTCAGCCCCTCCATTATCTGGGGGAGAAGCTCAAGGTGGGCACCGGAGAGGATGGAGAGCCCCACCACGTCCACGTCCTCCTGGGCGGCGGCCTGGACCACCATCTCCGGGGTCTGGTGTATGCCGGTGTAGATGACCTCCATCCCGGCGTCCCGGAGGGCCCGGGCCACCACCTTGGCCCCCCGGTCGTGCCCATCCAGGCCCGCCTTGGCTATCAGCACCCGGACCTTTTCCTTCACGGCCTACACCTTCTGGGCCAGCTCTATGAGCACGCCCCGGGTAGCCTCAGGATGAATGAAGGCCACCTTCCCCACCAGACCCGACCTCCCCTTCTTGTCTATAAGCCGGACCCCCTTTTTCTCAAGCTCCACCAGCTCCCGGTCCACATCGTCCACCTCAAGACAGATATGGTGCAGCCCCTCCCCCCGGCTCTCCAGGAACCGGCCCACCCCGCTGTTGGGGTCCAGCGGCTCAACAAGCTCAATCTCCGAGCCCCCCACGGGGAGGAGGGCCACCCTCACCCCCTGCTCCGGGAGAGCCTCTATCTTCTCCGGCCTGAGGCCGAAGAGGCCCTCATAGAGCTTCAGGGCCTCTTCCAGGTTTCTTACCACTACCGAAACATGGTGAATTTTCTTAATCATCCCTCTCCCTAAAGGACCAGGAGCTCCTGCTGGGTGCCGAAGACGGCCCTCAGGACAGCGCAGATTTCCCCCAGGGTGCAGTAGGCCTCCACCGCCTCCAGAATGGCGGGCATGGTGTTTTCCCCGCTCCGGGCCACATCCTCCAGGCGCTTCAAGGCGGCCTGGGCCTTTGCCTGGTCCCTCTTTGCCTTCACCTCCGCCAGCCGGGCGAGCTGGCGCTGCTGGTCCTGGGGGCTGACCCGCAGGGTGCCCATGATTTTGGGGAAGGGGGAAACGAACTTGTTCACCCCCACCACCACCCTCTCCCCCTTCTCCATTTCCTGCTGGTATCGGTAGGATGCCTCCTGGATTTCCCTTTGCTCAAAGCCCTGCTCAATAGCGGCCACCGCCCCGCCCAGGGAGTCTATCCGCTCTATGTATTTGCGGGCCTCCGCCTCTATCCTGTCGGTAAGGGACTCCACCAGATAGCTTCCCCCCAGGGGGTCGGCGGTGTCGGCCACCCCGCTTTCGTGGGCCAGGACCTGCTGGGTGCGGAGGGCGATGGTCACCGCCTCCTCGCTTGGAGTAGCATAGGCCTCGTCCCAGGAGTTGGTGTGGAGGGACTGGGTCCCCCCCAGGACCGCCGCCAGGGCCTGGATAGCGGTGCGGACAATGTTGTTATGGGGCTGCTGGGCCGTGAGGGTGGAGCCAGCCGTCTGGGTATGAAAGCGCAGCATCCACGAGCGGGGGCCTTTGGCCCCGAACCTCTCCTTCATTGTCCGGGCCCAGAGCCTCCGGGCGGCCCGGAACTTGGCCACCTCCTCAAAGAGATTATTGTGGGAGGCGAAGAAGAAAGAGAGACGGCCGGCGAAGCTGTCCACCTCCAGCCCCCGCTCCATGGCCGCCTGGACATAGGCAATGCCGTGGGCCAGGGTGAAGCCCAGTTCCTGGGTGGCCGTAGCGCCGGCCTCTCTCATGTGATAGCCGCTGATGCTGATGGGGTTCCAGCGGGGGAGATGCCGGGCGCTGTATTCCAGGATGTCCACCGTGAGCCTCATGGAGGGCCTGGGGGGGAAAATATAGTTGCCCCGGGCCACATACTCCTTGAGGATATCGTTCTGGATGGTGCCCTCCAGGACTTCGGGGCCTATCCCCTGTTTTCTGGCCAGGGCGATATACATGGCCAGTAAGATAGGGGCGGTGGCATTGATGGTCATAGATGTGGAGACCTGGTCCAGGGGGATGTCGTGGAAGAGGGCCTCCATATCGGCCAGGGAGGAGATGGGGACCCCCACCTTCCCCGCCTCACCCCGGGCCAGGGGGTGGTCGGAGTCATAGCCCATCTGGGTGGGCAGGTCAAAGGCGATGGACAACCCCGTCTGGCCCTGGGACAGGAGGTATTTATAGCGCTTGTTGGACTCCTCGGCGGAGGCAAAGCCGGCATACTGCCGCATGGTCCAGAGGCGCCCCCTGTACATGGTGGGCTGGATGCCCCGGGTGAAGGGGTACTCTCCCGGGAAGCCGATGGAGTAATAGTCGGGCCTGACATCCTCCGGGGTATAGAGGGGGTGGACCTCCAGGCCCGAGGGAGTGGTGAACCGGGCCTGTCTTGCCGGGAAGCGCTTAAGGAAGGGCTTGAGGCTGGCCTCCTCCCACTCAGCCCGGCTCTGGCTCATCTAGGCCTTCTTCCGGCGATGCTCCACAAGGTTGAGGTCCTTGACCCTCTGGTTGACCACATCCCAGTTGATGCTCTTCATGAAGGCCTCGATATAGGCCTTCCTCCCCGTGCCGTAGTCTATGAAGTAGGCGTGCTCATAGACATCCAGGATAAGCAGGGGGGAACAGGCCCAGACGCCGTCGGAGTGGATATCAGAGAGGTAGTTGCGGAGCTTCTTGTCGGCCCAGTCAAAGGCCAGGACCACCCAGCCCCTGGCGGCGATGCCCAGGGCCCGGAACTCCTCCTCCCACTTCTCGCAGGAGCCGAGGTCCTCCCTAATCAGGTCCAGGACGATCCCCTTTGGGACACCGTCCCCGCCCAGGTTCCCAAAGTAGCCCTCATGGAGCCTAATGGCCTGGGTGGCAAAGACCTCCTCCCTCTTCAGCTCCCGGATAAGGCTGTAGGTAGCATTGGCCTCCGCCGGGGGGGCGGTGGTGAGCTTGGATTCGATCTCATTGAGCTTGTTGACATACCCCCTGTAGAGGACATCGTGGTGCTGTTCAATCTGCTTTTTGGAGATACCGGTGAGTTCTTTGGCGGGCTTGAGCTCCTTAGCTATCCAGGGCATGGGCCACCTCCCTAAGTCTTTGCCCCTATCTTAAAGCCCCATCCAGAGAGCGTCAAGGGAAGGGGCAACCATCCCCCCTGTCCCCCCTTCCTTACTAAGGGAGGGGGGAACTCACTCGTTTCTGGGGGACACCCCCAGGCCCCCGCCAAAGGGGCCAAGCCCCTTTGGAATCCCCCCTTTTCGCTCCGGCCAGCGCCCCAATAGACCGCCGTGATATAATCGTTCCTATGGAGCGGCTGGTATCGGCCAAGCCCACCACCGAGGACCAGGCCTTTGAGGCTTCCCTCCGCCCCCGCCGGCTTGCCGAGTTCATCGGGCAGGAGAAGGTCAAGGAGAACCTGAAAATCGCCGTTGAGGCGGCCCAGAAGCGGAAGGAGCCCCTGGACCATATCCTCCTCTTCGGCCCCCCCGGCCTGGGCAAGACCACCCTGGCCTATATCATCGCCGCCGAGATGGCGGTGAGCATCCGTCCATCCTCCGGCCCCGCCATAGAGAGGGCCGGCGATCTGGCCGCCATCCTCACCGGCCTCAAGAGGGATGATATCCTCTTCATTGACGAGGTCCACCGCCTGGGCAGGATGGTGGAGGAGGTGCTCTATCCCGCCCTGGAGGACTTTGCCCTGGACCTGGTGGTGGGCAAGGGGCCGGGGGCTCGCAGCCTCCGCCTCACCCTTCCCCCCTTCACCCTCATTGGGGCCACCACCCGCTTTGCCCTCCTCAGCTCCCCCCTACGGGAGCGCTTCGGTGCCGTTTACCGCCTGGACTTCTACGATGAGCCGGCCATAGCCTCCATCATCCGCCGCTCTGCCCGGGTGCTGAAGGTGGAGATAGAGGAAGGCGGAGTGGAGGAGCTGGCAAAAAGGGCACGGGGCACCCCCCGGGTGGCCAACCGCCTCTTGAAGAGGGTGCGGGACTATGCCCAGGTGAGGGCCAAGGGGGTCATCACCCGGAAGGTGGCCCAGGAGGCCCTGGCCCGGCTGGAGGTGGACCATACCGGCCTGGACGAGGTTGACCGGAAGGTGCTGTTGACCATTATTGAGAAGTTTGAGGGGGGACCGGTGGGGCTGGAGACTATCGCCGCCGCCATCTCCGAGGAGCCGGATACCATTATGGATGTCTACGAGCCCTACCTGCTTCAACTGGGCTTCCTGGAGAGGACCCCCCGGGGACGGCTGGCCACCCGCCTGGCCTACCAGCATTTGTGCCTGCCCTACAAAAAGGAAGCCCAGCCGGGCCTTTTCTCAACCACGGAGGGAGGCTCCGATGGAGCTTCAAAGCCATAGCTTGATTCCCCTCAGCGAGGACAGGAGGTTTAGAAATGATGGGTAGTGCGGGCAATTCTCTGGCCAGGGTGGCCGGGGTGCTCCTCTTCCTCGCCCTGGCAGGATGCGGCTCTCGCACTCCTGTCACCCCCACCCCGACACCCGTGGCCAGTTTCACACCAACACGCACTCCAACATCCACGCCCACTCCAACATCCCCGCCTACTCCAGCAGCCACGCCCACCCCAACATCCACGCCCACGGCTGCACCTGTTCCCTTTGCAGCCTGGACCCGCAATGTCGGCTCCCCCGAATGGGATAGAGGTAATGCGGCAGCGGTGGGCGGGTCAGGAAACATCATCGTGGCAGGTGCTACACAGGGTGCCCTGCCCGGCCAGACCTCGGCTGGCTCCTGGGATATGTTTGCGCAGGAATTCACCCCGGCGGGCGTCGACCTGCGGGCCTACCAGTCTGGCTCCTCCGGTTCGGACGGGGCTTTGGCGATGGCGGTGGACGGGTCAGAAAATGTCATCCTGGTGGGCCACACAGATGGCAGCCTGCCCGGGCAGACCAATATCGGCTTGGACGACGCCTTTGTGCGGAAGCTCAGCCCCTCGGGAGCCGAACTGTGGACCCGCCAGTTTGGCTCATCCGAGCCGGACTGGGCTTTCGGGGTGACGACGGATGGGTCAGGAAATATCATCGTGGCAGGCGGTGCAGATGCCACCCTGCCCGGCCAGACCTCGGCTGGTCTTGAGGATGCCTTCCTGCGGAAGTTCAGCCCGGCCGGAGCCGAGCTGTGGACACGGCAGTTCGGCTCCACCGCCACAGATAGGGCTAATGTGGTGGCGGTAGATGGGTCAGGAAACATCATCGTGGCAGGCTACACGTATGGCACCCTGCCCGGCCAGACCTCGGCTGGTCTTGAGGATGCCTTTGTGCGGAAGTTCAGCCCGGAGGGCGCCGAGCTGTGGACCCACCAGTTTGGCTCCACCGATTCAGATAGGGCTTTTGGGGTGGCGGCGGATGGGTCAGGGAACATCTTCGTGGCAGGCTACACGTGGGGCACCTTGCCCGGCCAGACTCATGCTGGCTCCTGGGATGCCTTTGTGCGGAAGCTCAGCCCGGCCGGAGCCGAGCTGTGGACCCACCAGTTCGGAACCTCACTTGCAGATGAGGCTTTCGGGATAGCCGTGGACAAGACAGGAAACGCCTTCGTGGCGGGCATCACAGAGGGTACCCTGCCCGGCCAGACCTCGGCTGGCGCCCACGATGCCTTTGTGCGGAAGCTCAGCCCCTCGGGAGCCGAGCTGTGGACCCGCCAGTTCGGAACCTCCCAGTCAGACCCGGTTACTTCGGTGGCGGTGGATGGGTCAGGAAATATCATCGTGGTAGGCCATACCTATGGCGCCTTCCCCGGCCAGACCAACGCTGGCTCCTGGGATGCCTTCGTCGTCCGCCTGAACGAACCCCTCGCTCCCAGGCCGGGTGGCTAACCTCCTCCTCCATACCTGCTGCGGCCCCTGCGCCACCTATACGCTGGAGCACTGGAGGAAGGAAGGCCTGGAGCTCTCGGCTTTCTGGTTCAACCCCAATATCCACCCTTACCTGGAGCACCAGCGGCGCTTTCAGGCCCTGGAACAGTTCCTGAAGGGAGCTGGGGTCCCCCTTTTTCAGGACCCCGGGTATGAGATGGTGAAGTTTATCCGCCGGCTGGTGGGGAAGGAGGGCCAGCGCTGCGGACAGTGCTTCCACCTCCGCCTGGGCCGGGTGGCGGAGACAGCCAAAGAGCAGGGCCTGGATGCCTTTAGCACCACCCTACTCATCTCCCCGTACCAGGACCACGAGCTCCTGAAGGCGGCGGGGGAGGAGGTGGCCAGGGAGAAGGGGATAAGATTCTTATATGCCGACCTCCGCCCCCATTTTTCCGAAAGCCGCCGCCTGAGCAAAGAGCTGGGCCTCTACCGCCAGAACTACTGTGGCTGTATCTACAGCGAATACGAGCGCTTTTCCGGAATAAGGCTCACCCAGATAACGGACTCCCTCAAGGAGGAAGGCTAAGGGGTTCGGCTGATTGAGGGAGGCACTCTTATCCTCGCCAGCGGGGAGAGGGCCCGCTAGTCTTTATCTTTCTCGTCGCGCTTGTCCTGTAGCCTTTTCAGAGCCTTCTGGTAGTTATCGCGGTTTTTCTCCAGGGCCTGGCGGAGGGACTCACGCGCCTCGGGTGGGACCTTGTCCAGGTGCTCTTCCAGTAGCTCGTCCTGAAGGCGGGCCCCATCTTCCAGCCGGGCCTCCAGCTCCGGCTTCACGGGTTTTGCAGCCTTCTCCGGCTCCGGCTTCGCGGTCTTCGCCCCCTCGGGTGTGCGCGTCGCCCGCGGCGTGGCGGTCACTTCGGGAGTGCGCGCCGCCCGCGGCGTGGCCGTTACCTCAGGGGTGACCGTCCTATCGGGCCCTGCCTTCTCCGGCTCCCCCCTTTCGGGCTTTTCGTCCTCCCCCCGGCCTTCAGCCTGGGGCGGTGGGCCGGGCACTTGCTCAGGGGCCCGCGCCACCTCAGGGGTGGGGGTCGGCTCAGGGGTACGTGTAACCGCAGCACTGGGCGCCGCCACTGGAGTGGGAGCCGGCTCGGGGGTCGGCACCACGGGGCTAACCTCTGGGGTCAGCACTGGCTGGGGGGTGGCCGCCACCGCAAAAGCAGGCGTCGCCTGGGGAGTGACGCTGACCCCGAAGCTGGGAGTGACCTCGGGGGTGGCCGCCACCCCAGGAGTTGGCGTCGGCTCCAAGGCCAACGCTGCCTGGGGAGTGGGGGATGGCGTGGCAGGGGCAGCGGCTAACCCGGCTGCCCCGTCAGCGACCTGTTCGGTTGACGGCTCGGGGGATGGCAGGCCAGCTGGCGAGGTCGGTGCGACTTGCACGTCGGGACCTGCCACTTTCTCCAGGTGACGCTCCAGCCGTTCGGCCAGCTTCTCCAGGTCCTGGGGACGGTTAAGCTGGGCCACGGCCACCATCTCCCTCGCCCGCTTCTCGGCCAGGGCAAGTTCCAGCCTGGCCTTGCCCGCTTCCGTAGGGGTGATGGCCAGCTGGGCCTGCTCCGCCGCTAGCTTTACCTGGTAAAGTGGCTGGTGGGGAAGGCTGTTGGCCGAGGCCAGCACCGTCCCCCCCGCCAGCATAAAGACCAGAAACAAGGAGGTTGCTGCCACGGCCCAGGGGCGTAGCCAGGCCAATTGGGAAGCTCGGGGCCGGCTCCTGCCATTCATGGCTGGCTGGAGGTGGGTCCAGACGCGGGCCCGGGCCCCCGGCGGTGGGGCTATCCCGGCCAGGGCCTTCCGGGTGACAAGAGACGCCTTGAGGAGGGGCTCCAGCTCCCGCCGGGCATCAGGATAGCGGGACAGGACGGCCTCCAGGGCCTCCCCCCGGGCCAGCCTCTCCAGGCAGTCGTTCAGGGCGTCTACAATCTTCTCATCCATAGCCAAGCCTCTGGCGCAGGGCCTCAATAGCAGCGTGCTGGAGGGCCTTTATTGCCCCCGGGCTCTTCCCCAGCACCTGGGCCACTTCCTGAATGGAAAGCTCGGCGGCAAAGCGCAGTTTTATAACCTCCTGCTGGGCCGGAGTGAGGCGGGGAAGGTGGCCCAAGACCTCCTCCAGCCTTGCCTTCTCCTCCACCAGCGCCTCCGGGTCCTTTTCCTCTGGCGGGGGAGGGGGATTGGAGAGGAACTTCTGCTCCGAGCCCTTCCGCCTCTGGCTGTCAATGGCCTGGTTCCGGGCAATGCGGAAGAGCCAGGGAGCAAACCCCACCCCCCGCCACCGGAAGCTATCCAGGGACTGGTAGGCCTTGAGGAACACCTGCTCCGTCATATCCTCCGCCTCCATGGCCCCTTCCGACCGCGCTGCCAGAAAGCGATAGATCCTGTCAAAATTCTCCTCATAGAGCCTGCCCCAGGCCTCCCGGTCCCCGTTCTTGGCCCTACTGACCAGGCCCTCTTCATCCTGCAATGGCGCCTCCCACGCCAATTATAATAACGGATGAGGACAAAAGAGGATAGTCGTGGCAAAATAGTCGTGCTAAAATAGAGGTCATCGGATGTCTATTTCGGTGCGCGCAATGACTCTGGCCGATGTGGACCAGGTTATGGAGATAGAAAGGGAGGCCTTCCCCACCCAGTGGCCCCCCACCTCCTTCCGACGGGAACTGCAGAACCGCCTGGCCCATTACTTCGTCGCCAGGGACGATAAGGTCAAGGTGGGCATACCATCCAGCCCTCAAGCAAGAAGGGGCTGGTTCTGGCGCCTTCTCCGCAGCCAGCCCCCGCGGGGGGAGGCCCCCCTGGTGGTGGCGGTGGGGGGGATATGGATGCTCTATGATGAGGCCCACGTCACTACCGTGGCTGTAAGGGAAGCCTATCGCCGCCAGGGCATCGCCGAGCTACTCCTCATCAAGGCTATTGAGAGGGCCCAGGAGCTGGGGGCCGGGATGATGACCCTGGAGGTCAGGGTCTCCAACCTGGCCGCCCAGGCCCTGTATGAGAAATGCGGCTTCCGCCGGCTGGGGGTGCGGCGGGGATACTATTCCGATAACCACGAGGATGGCATCATCATGACCACCGACCCCTTTACCTCAGCCCCCTTCCAGGCCCTCTTCCAGCGCTTGAAGGAGGACCATACCCGCCGCTGGGGAGTTCGGCTATAGCTCCCGGAAGTTGACCAGGTCCTGGTAGTCTATTACCCCGCTCATAGCGAAACTGTGGACTTCAATCCCCGATTCCACCGCCGCAGCCACCGGGTTAAGGCCGCCCAGGAGGACCACCCCCACCTTGTTCAGGCTCACCGGTATCTGACAGCAGGGCTCGCTTACCTCCCCCGTGACCAGGAGGCCCCCCAGTCCAGCCTTCCTCAATCCCACCACCACCTCCTCCGCCAGGGGACGGCAGAGGGCGGGGACCTCCCTGAAGTTGGCCAAGAGCTTCCCTTCCCCCTTCCTGGCTACCTCCAGGACACTGGTCATCCGGCTGGTGATGAATATCTCCGAGGGGTCCAGGGAAGACCCCGAGTATTCAACCAGCTCAACAAAGCGGTAGGGCTTCCTGTCCCTTATCTGGAGAAGGCCGCCGAAACGGGAGTCCATGGGAATGCCAACCTTGAGCAGGCAGCCATTGACGACGATGCTACATACCGAGGCGAAGCCGACCTGGCCCTGGGGGACGAGGACATCCCCTAACCTCTCCCCCCCACGGGCTACAGCTACCAGGGGGCTCACGCAAAGACCCGCCTCAAAGGCCTCCTTCATCGCCGGGAGGGCCTTCTTGAAGTCGCTCCGGAGAAAAAAGGAGATATTCATGGGCACCAGACCGGTGCGGCTCTTGCAGTCAAAGGTGGTGCGGAAGGCCAGGGACTCGATCTTGGAGATGACGAAGCCCACCTTATCCCCTACCAGGGCATTCTGGAGCTCCTCCTCCCCCAGTAGGGTGAGGACCCGGCCATCCCGGCCTACAAGCTGGGTGAGGCCCCTCTCATCCATAATCTTCAGGTGGTAGCGCACCGCCCGCTCCCCCAGCTCCACGCCGTGACCCTTGAGCCGGCGGGCAATAACCCTGGCCCCCACCAACTCCGGTGAGTCCCGCAGCACCCTGAGGATGGAGATAATTTTCCTCTCTACCTCCACCCTATCCTGCCCTATCATCGCCCCTCCCACCAGCATAGCCCTGGCCGGGGGAAGTTTCCAGGGGAAATCAGAGGGATTCGGCCACAGGCTCTTTGGAGTCCCTCATCATCCACTGAACGCTCTTGTGCTCCAGGGGCTTCTCCAGGCTCCAGGTTATGCAGCTCTTTCGGCACAGGCCGCAGCCAATACACAGGGCGGGGATGACCTCCACCTTCTGGTCGCTGATGCGAATGGCATTGGTGGGGCATACAGGTTCACAATAGGGGACCGGACAATAGCGGGGGCAAAGGACCTTTGTCATAGTGCCTCCTATCCTCCCAGAATCCTGCCTACCTCATCCCTGTCGGCATCCATAACATAGGGGATACCGGAGACTTCAGCAGCCTCCCGGGTGAGGGCCATAAGGTCACTGCGCTCCAGATGGGGCAGGGCAAACTTTCGGGCCCCGGCCATGAGCTGCTGGAGGCCAGTGGCCAACCGGTCATAGTAGGTGTAAATGCCCATGGCGGCCGGTGGTATGCGGACGAAGTCCTTGCCGTATTTCTCCTTGAGCTGGGCCGCCCCGGCAAAGACCCTGAGCAGGCCCGCCTGGCGCTCCTCAGGGTTGTCCCCATTCTTCCCGGCGACAAAGCGGCCATGCGTGCCCCCCACCATCCCCGCCAGCATCGTGGCCCGGCCAAGGCACACCCCCTTCACGTAGGGGGCGCCCATCGCGATCGCTTTGAAGACGTGGTCTTCCAGGCAGAGCCCCCCGGCGATGGCACAGTCGGGGACAAAGGCCCCCTTCTTAGCCAGCCTGCCCAGGTAGTCGTAGAGCAGGGATTCCAGGTACACCGTGGGCACGCCCCACTCGTTCATCATCCGCCACGGGCTCATGCCGGTGCCTCCCCCCGAGCCGTCAACCGTCAGCAGGTCAATCCTGGCCTCGGAGGCGCACTTCACCGCCAGGGCCAGGTCCCGGGGACGGTAGGCCCCCGTCTTGAGGAAAACGTACTTCGCGCCCGCGTTCCTCAGGTGCTCCACGGATTTCACAAAGCCCCCCGCATCCACCATCCCCAGCCGGGAATGCCTCTCGAACTCCCGGAAGCCTCCAGTCTTGAAGGCCTCCTGGACCGAGTGGTCTTCCGGGTCGGGGAGGACAATATAGCCCCGCTTCTTGAGCTGGAGGGCTCTCTCCAGGCTGGGGAGCTTCACCTCACCGCCAATATCTTTGGCGCCCTGCCCCCACTTGATCTCTATGACCTCCACCCCCAGCTTCTCGGCGACATACTCCGGCACCCCGAGCCGCCCGTCCTCCACGTTGAACTGCGCCACCACGGCGCCGTAGCCGTCGTACCAGTCCTTGAAGGTCTTTATACGCCTCTCCATCTCCGGGGAGCGGACTATGCGGCCGCTCTTAATCTCGGCCTGAGGGTCCATCGCGCAGACGTTCTCTCCTATCACCACCATGGTGCCGGCGATGGCGGCCCCCACAGCGCAGCCCTCCCAGTTCACCCGGGCTATCTCGGTGGAGCCCATGGCCCCGGAGAAGAAGGGCACCCGCAGCTTGAGTTTGTCCTTTCCCCCGACCTTCGTGGAGACGTCCACGTTGGGGAAGAGGGCCTTGTCGGAGTCCGCAGCCGCCCCCACTGCCCCCACGCAGCTCCCCTGGATGTTGAAGTGGGAGAAGTCGACGGGGAATTCCTTCTCCGACCCGGCGATGACCTTGCCGAAGGGCTGGGGGTACATCACCGCCCTGCCCTTGACCGCCGACCGGCCCACCTCACAGTAGCCCGGACAGCCATCAATACAGGTGACACATATGCCCGAGGGAGAGGGCGCCACCCGGTTCGTGGTGAGGGTGGCAACGCTGGCATTGGCCCGGTTCAGAGTCACAAAGACCTCCTTCTTTTCAGTCCTGTTGTTTCAAACGTGTTACCCAAACGGCAACCATTTGCCGACTCTACCACTTCTTGGCAACCGTGTCAATACTGGCAGGCGGGAGAGAAAATGAATGCCCCCAAGGGGATTCGAACCCCTGATTACCGGCTTGAAAGGCCGGTGTCCTAGGCCACTAGACGATGGGGGCCACAGAGAGTATATCAGCCCCCACTGGCAAGGGGCAAGAAAACAGTGAGAAGTGTTTGGCCCACGATGGGCCTCCCACGCCCTTGTTAAAAACTATGCCAAGTTCTGGTATAATGCATGCCCGGCTGGCCAGGACTTCCGTCTATTGATTTAGGTGAGCCATCCCTGTAGAATAGCCCAGATGAGAAGGGCAAGATGACAGACCGAGGAGGTGTATGTTCTTAGAAGCTGCCAGGAACTTCCTTAGAGCACTGGGCTCCAGGAGGAAGAGAAGTCTCATTAGTCTCCCGGTATTCTGCGCTGGCATCGTCCTTGGATATCATGCCTTTCTAGCATGGTTGCTTTCCGGATTCATCATAGCTAAATACTTCGGTGGCAAAGCGACCGGTAAACGAGGCAGGATTCCCTCCATCGCTTTTCCTCTAAGGAAGCGCAAGGCCCACCTGCACCATTGGCTTATTTCTTCAGCGACGATGGGTCTCACGCTCTTGACAGGCACGTGGTTCTTGCCCGGGGACCTATTCTATGGATTTGGGGTTGGTATAGCATTCCAAGGTATTTATTGTTATCAAGACTGGCACAAGATCTTGTTCCTCAACCAGTAACCCGGCGCGCTGTGCCAGAGCCAGCCCGGCATGGCCAGTTGAGGTCCACCAGCGGGCTGAAACAGTCTTATCCCGAAGGCAGCATGGTCCTGCAAGTACGCCCCTCAGTGCATTCAGCGGAAGAAGCACGGGCCGAATACGGGAAGCCGGAAAGGCGGGCCGCCAGGCCCCCTACTAGGGGACTCTGGAGATGCGTCCGGCGCTGTCCCACTGATAGGGGCCGTACTTAGCGTAGCGCACCCTCAAGAAGGCGCCCGCCAAATCCCCATAGAGGTAGGCCGTCCCCACCGCATCTTCGTCAATATCACCCCCGCCGGCTGATGAGAAGTCAGAAACACCTCCCACCGGAGAAGGTTCTACGGTGGTAAAGCCGAAATAGGTGATAGCGGTATCCATGGAGGACTGGAGGGTATTCAGCTCCCAGTCGGCCCCCTCGTCCTCACCCGTGCCCACGAACCGGGCCACATTGGGCACCACTATGGCGGCCAGGGCTGCCATAATCCCCACGACCACCAGAAGCTCAATGAGGGTGAAGCCCCTATTCATATTAGGTCTTTTCATTTCCAGCCCCCTCTTGCAAGGACTCTCCCTTTACTGAGAATTTACTGCGTTCCTGGGCCTGGTTCAATGCCTCTTTAGTACTACCTCCTCTGAGTAATAAAGTACATCCTCTTCCCGGTAAGGAATGAGGAGCCATGTCCCAAAGCTCCTGGGTGTCAGACTTTCAGGGGGTATTTCTCGGGGCTTGAGCTTTACCCCAGCACCAGCTCAATCCCGCGGAAGATCATCCGCACCCCGATGGCGGCCAAGAGGAGGCTGGCCACCTTGGATACCGCCCTCAACCCCCCCCGGCCCAGAAAGCTGGCAATCGCGCTGGCCTGAAGGAAGATAAGCCAGGCCGCCGCCATGTTCAGGGCAAAGGCCAGGAGCACTAGGGGCAGGGAGTACTGGTCGCTCAAGAGGAAAAGGGTGGTGAGGGTAGCGGGTCCCACGGTGAGGGGCGTGCCAATAGGCACCACCGCCACCATCTCTTCCTTTGAGGGCTCGTCCACCATCTTGCCCATCACCAGGTCCCGGACGGAGAAGGCCAGGAGCAAAAGCCCCCCGGCCACCGCAAAATGGCCCACCGAGATTGCCAGGAGTCTGAGGATGGCCCGGCCCAGGAGGAGAAAAACCAGCCCCACAGCCGATGCGGTAAAGATGGCCACATTCACCAGGCGGAGGCGTTCCCTCCGCCCCATCCCCTCGGAGAGCCTGATGACCGCCGGCAAGGTGCCCACGGCATCAATGGCCACAAATAGGGGGACAAAGCTCACGAGCAGGGAATCCCAGAACGCTGCCACAGCTTGCCTATCCTAAGCTCGGTGCCCCTGCCTGTCAATAAGAGGCTTGCTGGCGCAATACCCAGTTTTGACTTCGCCCCGTATTCTTTCCGGGGAGAGTCTGGCCCCTGCGACCCACGCCAGATATGGAAGCCTTCCCTGGACGCTCCTGATGGCGAAACCGCCCCGGGCTTGTGGTATATTATCCCCCGATGAAGGTCGGGCTGGTCTATGACCCTATCTACCTGGAGCATGATACCGGAACCCATCCGGAGAACCCCCGCCGCTTGAAGGCGGTGATGGAACTCCTGAAAAAGGATGGGCTCCTTTCCCGGCTCCACATGCTCTCCCCCAGGAAGGCCACCACCGAGGAGCTGGCCCTGGCCCACTCCGCGGAGCACATCCAGCGGGTGGAGGCCACGGCCCGGAGAGGCGGGGGCTGGGCGGATGCGGACACCATGGTTTCCCCTCGTTCTTACGAGGTGGCCCTCTACGCCGCCGGAGGAGTCCTGCGGGGGCTGGAGGCGGTGATGGGCGGAGAGGTGGACTCGGCCTTCTGTCTGGTAAGGCCCCCCGGCCACCACGCCTCCTTCTGGCAGGGGGGCGGCTTCTGCCTCTTTAACAACCTGGCCATCGCGGCAAAGTATGCCCTCAACCACTGGGTCCAGAGGCTCCTCATCGTGGACTTTGATGTCCACCACGGCAACGGCACCCAGGACCTCTTCTACACTGACCCCAATGTCCTCTATTTTTCCACCCACCAGGTACCCCTCTACCCCGGCACCGGCTCCCTGGAGGAGAGGGGTGCCCGCGAGGGGGAGGGGATTACCATCAATATCCCCCTACCCCCCGGCTGCGGGGATGAGGAGTTCCTCCGGGCCTTCCAGGAGGTCCTCCTGCCCGCCGCCAAACGCTTCGTGCCCGAGCTCATTCTGGTCTCCGCCGGCTACGATGCCCACTGGCGGGACCAAATTGCCGGCATGAACCTTTCGGTCAAGGGCTACGCCCGCATTGCCAAGTTGCTCAAGGATATGGCCCGGGACCTGTGCCAGGGGAAGCTCCTCTTCGCCCTGGAGGGGGGCTATGACCTGGAGGCCCTGGCCTCTTCGGTGGCTGCCACCCTGCGGGTGCTCCTGGGGGAAGAGGACCCCCCCGACCCCCTCGGCCCCCCTCCCAGCTACCAGCCCCCCTCTATATCTGCCCTGCTCCAGATAATCAAGGCCAGGAACGGGCTGTAGACCAACATGGCAGGAACGATACTTGGCTACTATTTTGTTGCCTTTATCGACATAGTAGGTCAGCGCGACAGGCTTAAGCAGTTGGTTTCACTTCCGAAGAATGACGCCGAAAGGAAGGCTGTCGCAGGTATTCTCTCGGAGACGTCCGCGTATGTGAAGGACCTAAGAGGGCAGTTTGACACATTGTTCGAGATGGCCGCGAAGCCAACCGGTTTGCTCGACGGTCTCAAGCCCGAGCAGAGAGCGTGGGCAGAACAGCGCAAGCGGACAACCCTATGGCGTCGGGGCTTTTCCGATTCATACTTCATGACGGTCCCTTGCTGGCATGAACAGTCCTGGGGCGCGCATACCCTTGCCATCTACGGTTCTTTGTTCAGTATTTGCGGCATGTTCATATGGGCGTTGGCCAAGCGAAAGCCATTTCGAGGAGCAGTGGAAGTTGGGTTGGGAACGGAAATAGCCAAAGAGGAAGTCTACGGACCAGTGAACGTGCGAGTATTTGAACTTGAAAAAAATGCAGGATGCCCCCGTATCATAATTGGCAAAGGCCTGCTGGATCATCTCGACGACCTGGAGAAGAGATGTTCAGATAGTTTGGAAGGTAGGCATACAAAACACAGCATCCAAGATTGCAGAAACCTAGTCACAACGGACTATACAGATACGCTCATCCTCGACCCCATGGGTGAAGGTGTGAAAGCAGTTCCCGGAGCGGTTGCTCCAGAGATGGTCGAACGAGCCTACAGATTCGTCGTCAGCGAAGAGCAATCCTTTGGTAAGTCTGGCAAGGAGCCTGACGAGAAGCTTCACCGCTATTATGGAGACCTTCGCAAATACTGTGAATCAAGACTCGGTCTGTGGAACCTGCGCGCTATCCAGTAGTGCGAACCGCGTTGTCGCCTGGACGTGTGTCCTCCTCTACCCCACGAAGCGGCAGAAGACCTGGTTGGCGAGGAGGCGGCCGCGGGGGGTGAGGCGCAGATGGCCTTCCCTTTCTTCCAGGAGGCCCAGGCCCACAAGCTCCTCTATCTGCGGGCCGAAGAATGACCGGGGCGGCCCGCCAAAGCGCCGGGCGAAGGCCCCGCCCTCTATCCCCTCTATTAGTCTGAGCCCCAGGAACATGGCCTCCGCCCTCTCCATCTCCGGGCCCATCTCCTCGCTTTCCGCAACGGGGGACTCCCCCGCCTCCACCTTCTGGATATATTCCTCTATTGAGGAGACCCGGGCGGAGCGGACGCCCATCAAGTAGGAGTGTGCCCCCGCCCCCAGGCCCAGGTAGGGGCCACCCTCCCAGTAGATGATGTTATGGACGCACTCCCTCCCCGGCCTTGCCCAGTTGGAAAGCTCATAGTGCCGGTAGCCGGCCTCGTCAAGAAGCGCTTCTGCCAGGAGATACATGTCCGCCTGCTGGTCGGGGTCGGGGGCAGGGAGGTCCCCCAGGGAGACCGCCTTCTCCAGGGGGGTCGCCTCCTCCAGGCTCAAGGCATAGAGGGAGAGGTGCTCCGGCCCCAGCGCCAGGGCCGACTCCAGGCTGTGCCGGAAGGCCCCAAGCCCCTGCCCGGGGAGGCCGTAGATAAGGTCCAGGCTGATATTCCCCAGCCCAGCCTCGCGGGCCTGGGCGAAGGTGCGGGCTGTATCCCCGGCCCGGTGCCTCCTGCCCAGGAGCCTCAGCTCCCCGTCATCAAAGCTCTGTGCCCCCAGGCTGAGGCGGTTCACCCCCAGCCCCAGCAGGGCTTTGAAGTAGTCCAGCCCCCCGTCCGCCGGGTTGGCCTCCAGGGTTATCTCCGCCCCGGGAAGGACCCGAGAACTCCCCTCAAACGCCTTGAGAAAGCCCCCGATTTCCTCCGCCTTCAGAAGGCTGGGGGTGCCGCCCCCGAAAAAGATAGTCTTTGCCACCAGCCCCTTTCCCCGGAAGCCCTCTATCTCCCGGACGAGGGCCTTTAGATAGGCGGGGATGAGGTGGTCTTTCCCTGCCCAGGTAACGAAGTCGCAGTATCGGCAGCGGGAGGCGCAGAATGGGATGTGTAAGTAGAGGCCCAGGGTCACGGGGAGCCGGTCTGGACGCGGGGCGGGGGGGGCTCTTCCAGGGGCGGCTCGCAGTGGATAATCACCGAGGTGTCGGGCAAACGCGCCTGGATATCAGCTTCCAGGTGGTCGCACAGCCGGTGGGCTTCTTCCAGGCTCATCCTCCCCGACAGGACCAGATGTAGCTCCACGTGGTGAGTCTTGCCCGAGTGGCGCGTGCGCAGCTGGTGGAAGTCAATGAACTCCTGGTAATGCTCGACGATTGTCTGGGTAATGACCCTCTCCTCCTCGGCGGGCAAGCGAGCGTCAACCAGGCCAGGGAAGGACTTCCTACCCACCTCCCAGGCTGACTTGAGGATGAGGACGGCTACTCCCAGGGCAATCAGCGGGTCCAGGAGCTCAAAGCCCGTGAGTCGGACGGCCCCGAGCCCGACCACCACCCCCAGCGAGGTATAGATATCGGCAGTGAGGTGGCGGGCATCGGCCTCAAGGGCCAGGGAATCGTGCTGGCGAGCCATGCGGTAGAGGAAGCGGGAGACCACCAGATTTGTCAGCACGGAGAAGAGCATCACTCCCATCCCCACCTCCAGGAACTGCAACTGCGCCCCTCTCAGGAGCCTCTGCACCGCCTCGTAGATGACCCACCCTGCCCCCACCAGGATGAGCAGCCCTTCCACGAAGGCGGCGACGTTCTCGGCCTTGCCGTGACCGAAGGGATGGCCCGAGTCCGGTGGCTGGTAGGCAAACCGCAGGCCAAAGAAGGCCACCAGGGCCGCCATGAGGTCCAGCAGACTATTCGCCGCCCCCGCAAGGATGGCCACCGAGCCCGTGACCAGCCCCGCCGTAAGCTCAATGCCAATGACAAAGGCGTTGGACAGGACGGATAGGCCGGCTGCCCGGGCAGGGGTCATACTACCTGCGGGTCGGCCAGCGGCGCTCCCAGGCCACCAGGAGCTGGCTGGCCAAGAGCAGGGAGCTGTAGGTCCCCACCACCACCCCGATGAGCAGGGCCAGCATGAAGAAACGGATGGTCACCCCGCCCAGGAGCAGAATGGCCAGGATGGTCAGGACAACCGTGATAATGGTATTTAGCTGCCGGCCCACGGTATCCAGAAGGCTGCGGTTCACCACTGCCTCAAAGTCCTTGCTTATCCCCCTCTTCATATTCTCCCGGATGCGGTCAAATACCACCACCATGTTGTTATCGCTGTAGCCGAGGACGGAGAGGACGGCGGTGATAAACAGCGCGTCAACCTGGACGCCGAAGAAGCGCCCCAGGAAGGCAAAGGCTCCCAGGACAATGAGCACGTCGTGCAGAAGGGCCACTACGGCGCAGGCACCCCAGCGCAAGGGGCTGGGCATCTTGCGGAAGGCCCACGCGATGTAAAGCAGGATGCCCGCTACGGCCGCCGCCACCGCAATGGCTGCGTTCCGCCTTACCTCCTGGGCGACGACCGGCGAGACCAGATAGAAGTCCAGCACCGTTAGCTCGCCAAACCGGTCTCTAAGCCCAGCCTCCAGCTGGGCCTTTTCTTCCTGGTCTATCGCCCTCAACCTCAGCAGGAAGTCCCCCTTCCCGGTCTTCTGGATAACGGCCTCGGGGTGGCCAATCTCTCCCAGGGCCGACCGCAGGTCGGCCTGCTCCACCACATCTTGAAAGCGGACGGTCATGGTGGAGCCAGCGGTGAACTCAATCCCCCAGTGCAGGCCGGGTGGGAGGAGGAGGAAGAAGAGGCTAAAGGCGGCCAGGACTCCCGAGATGAGGAAGTACCATTTGCGGCCCCGGGCTAGGTTGAACATCCTAAATCCTGTAGAGGGCCGTCTGGTCGGCCCCGGCGCCCAGTGCCAGGCCGAACAGACGCCGCGTTACCGTAACGGCGGTGAACATGCTCACCGCTACCCCCAGGAACAGGGTAACGGCAAAGCCCATCACCTGGCCAGCGGCAAACTGGCTGCCAAACCAGTAGAGGACAACACAGGCAATAAAGGTGGTGATATTGCTATCCCGGATGGCGGTCCAGGCCCGGGAGAAACCCCTATCTATGGCCCCCCGCAGGGGCACACCCCCCCGCAGTTCCTCCTTCATCCTCTCAAAGATGAGGATGTTGGCATCCACCGCCATGCCCAGGGAGACGATAAAGCCAGCGATGCCCGCCAGGGTGAGGGTAACGGGGAGGAGTTTGAAAATGGCCAGGAGTAATGCCCCGTAATAGAGCAGGGCCAGAGAAGCCAGGAGGCCGGGAAGGCGGTAATACAGGATGAGGAAGAGCATCACCAGCCCCAGCCCCACCACTCCGGCCTGGAGGCTTCTCTTCAGGGAATCGGCCCCCAGAAAGGCATCCACATCCTCCTGCTGGACCACCTTCAGGGGGATAGGCAGGGCACCGGCGTTGAGCTGGATGGCCAGAAGGCGGGCCTCATCCAGTTTGATCCCCTCTATTATCCCCTTGTCCTCGATGACCGCCCTCACGACGGGGTCGGAGACAAGCTCGTTGTCCAGGAAGATGCCCAGGGGCATGTTGAGGAGCTCTGTGGTTATCTGTTTGAAGAGCTGGGCCCCCTCGGCGTTCCATTCAAAATGGACGATGGGCTGGTTGGTAGTGGGGGTCAACTCTACAAAGCTGTTGGGCTTGAGAAAGGCCCCGGTGAGGTGGACATCTTTGTCGTCCATGGTCCCCGTGGCCGGGACCCACACCGGCTCCCCCAACTCATCCAGCACCACCTGGCCTGTCTCATCCAGCTTCTGCTTGCGGAAGTCCAGCTTGGCAGTCTGGCCGATGAGCTTGATGGCCTGGCCCACATCTTTCACCCCGGGGAGCTGGACGATAACGCGGTTGCCCGCCGGCTGGCGCTGGACTGTGGCCTCAGCCACGCCAAAGGCGTTGGTTCGCCGCTCTATGATTTTCATGGCCCCATCCATTGCCTCCCCCGGGTCCTGGCCAGGTGCAAGCTGGGTGAGGTCGGCCTCCAGCACCACGTGGGTCCCTCCAGCCAGGTCCAGGCCAAGCTTCATTCCGAGGTCCTTGGTCCCCCCTCGCTCAAAACCCCCAATCTTGATAGTGGGGGTGAGCAGGGCCCAGACTGAAAAGAGGATGAGGAGCAGGACGAAAATATTGGTGGCAGTCTTCATTTTCTCAGCTACCTTCCTTCTTTAGCTGTTTTTCCACCCAGGCCAGGGCCTCCTCACGGGTGCTGACCTCCCCCGCCGCCTGCGCCTCCCTCAACCCCTCCAGAAGCTCCCCGATTATGGGGCCGGGGGGGAGGTGGAAGAGTTCCATTATGTCACACCCGTCAATCAGCTTGGGCGGCGGCACCTCCCGGAGCGAGCGGAGGTGCTCCTCCAGGGCGAAGGCCGTGGCCTGAGCATGGCGCCGCCACTCGGCCATATCCAGAAGGGGCCCCCGGGTGGCCAGGTGGTCAGCCAGGCTGAGGAAGAGGGTGTCAATCCCCGCCTCACCGGTATCGCGGAAATAGCGGTAGATGGCCCGGCGGGTGGGGGGCTCACCGTCCCGGCCCATCTGGGCGGGGCGGAGGTGGTGGATGACCATTGTCTGCACCAACTCTGTTTCCCGGCGGGAAAAACGCAGCCGCTCCATTACCGCCTGGAGCATTTCCGCCCCCTCCTGGGCATGGCCTATGAACCTTATCCTCCCGCCCTCCTCTGTCCTCTTCCGGGGCTTCCCTATATCGTGGAGGAGAGCCGTCAGCTTGAGGTGGGACGAGCGGGGAAACCCCCCCAGAAGCCCCCCAAAATGCCCCTCCAGAAAGGGGCCCCAGGGCTCCTCCGCCAGGGCCTCCTCCGGCCAGCCGTTGCCCTGGCGGAGGAGGAACCCCACCGCCCCCACCGCAGCCAGCGAATGCCGATAGACATCCCAGTAGTGCTCCGGGGGCTGTACCACCCCCTTCTCCTCCCCCAGCTCCGGGAAGAGGACCAGGAGAAGGCCCAGCCTGTCCAGAAGCCCCACCCCCTCCCTGGCCCCGGGCAGGGATAGGAGGCGCATCAGCTCCTCCCGGGACCTCTCCCCTGCTACCCTCCGGAGTTCACCGGCATGGGAGCTTATCCAGCCCTGGGTCCTCCCATCAATCTCAAAGCCCAATTCCACCGCCAGCCGCACGGCCCGGAGGAGCCGGGCGGGATCCTCTTCAAAGGCCCGCTCGCCCAGGGCCCGGATAAGCCTGTCCTCCAGGTCTTCGCGCCCACCGAAGGGGTCCACCACCTGCCCGTCCAGGGTCAGGGCTATGGCATCTACGGTAAAGTCCCGGCCTGCCAGGTCACGGGATATTTCCCCCTTTAAAGAGGCAAAGTCCAGGGAAAACCCCTCCCCCACCACGCGGGCAATCCCCCGCTCCTGGTCCAGGGGGACAAAACTGCCCCCCAGGGCAGCCGCCGCCCTCCGGGCCACCTCCAGGGCCGACCCCTCCACCGCGATATCAATATCCCTGGTCTCGCGGCCCAGCATCAGGTCCCGGACATACCCCCCCACCAGATAGACCTTCCCTTCCCGGCGGAGAAAAGCCGCCAGCTTTCCCTGGAGAAACAAGGGCTCTAGCTTGACCATCTAGCGCCTCTGAAGCCTGAGGATGACCAGACCCACCAGGATGAGGACGATGGGCAGGATGACGAACCACCGGAACAGCAAGACGAACTTCAGGCCGCTGAAGAGCGCAATGACGCCCAGGACCAGCAGGGCCAGTCCCAGGCAGGAGGTCCGGTTCAAGCTAGCGCCTTCGCCACACCAGGAGCAGGCCCACCAGGATGAGAACGACAGGCCAGAGTACGGCCCACCGCCACCACCGCACGATGTCCAGGCTGGAGAGGAGGAACATGAGGCCCAGGGCAACCAGAAACACCCCCACCCAGAAAGCGCCACTCCGCTTCCACTCCTCGGCCTTCTCCCCGGTTACCGCCGCCTTTGCCTCGCCCTGCAACTCCACGAGGCGCTTCTTGATGTCCTCTATGTTATCTCCCACCACCCCCCCGGCCTCCACCTGGGAGCGGCGGGGCATGATTATCCAGAGGACGATATACACGAGTATCCCCGCCCCGCCGGCCAGGGCCACGAGGACAAAGACAAGCCGTACCAGGGTGGGGTCGAAGCCAAAGTATTCCGCCAACCCCCCGCACACCCCGCCCAGAATGCGCTCCTTCTCACTCCGCGTGAGCTTCTTCTCCATCCTCTTCCTCCTCAACCTTCTTGAGCATATCCGGGCTTTCCAGCCGGTCTATATAGAGGACCCCGTTCAGGTGGTCTATCTCATGCTCCAGGACCTGGGCCAGGAGCTCTTCCCCCTTGATGCGGAAGGACTTGCCTTCCCGGTCGAGGGCCTTCACCACCACCTGAAGGGAGCGCTTCAGCTGGGCGTGGTAGCCGGGGATGGAAAGACAGCCCTCCCCCACATCCCTGTCCCCCCTCCTCTTGACCACCTCGGGGTTGATGAGGACCAGGGGCTCCTGCTCCGGTAGCTGAATGACCGCCAGCCTCAGGGAGACCCCCACCTGGGGCGCAGCCAGGCCCACCCCCTCGGCGTGGCGCATGGTGTCCAGCATGTCCTCCACCAGTCTCTGGATGGAGCCATCTATTATCCCCAGCCTCCTGGCCTTCTGCCTTAGGACAGGGTCAGGGTGACAGCGCAAAGGGAGGACCGCCATACTTTCCGGCCGATTATATTCCAGGGTGCTAGGCTTGTAAAGCTTACAGAATCTCCCCCACCCCTACATTGACTGGTGCCCCTATGCCAACTATAATCCGTCCGTGTCGAACAAAAAGCTGGGTACGGCACTATTCGCGGCAGCAGGGGTATGTATTGCTGCCGTGTTTCTCTTTGCTCTCGTCCACGCGCCGGAAGCGGTTTTCCCGCCGATAGTCATACTTGCAGCCGTCCTCTTCTCAGCCGGACTCATAGCTAGCCGCTAGCCACACGTGCAGCTGGGGAAGGAGCAGAGAGCTTGGCACGACCGACGAAGGAAACCAAGAAGCTCATCGCCGAAGCAAGGAAGCAGTGGGAGTATGAAGAAGATTGGGACGGGGAGCGGAGGAAAACGGGGAGGGTCCGTTGTCCGGAATGTAGGAGGGCTTTTCCCCTGGACATTATGGAGGTGGACCACATTCGTCCGAAGAAACTCCGTGGAGGAGACTTCATTGACAACACTCGGCTCCTCTGTCCACCCTGCAACAAGAGGAAGGGCAGCAAACTAGAAAGAGTGGGGCCTAAAACAAAAAAGGGCGTGGGAGCCAGCAGAGTTTCAGGCGCGACAAAAAAGGCAACGACCAAGGGCACAGCTGCCAAGAGGGCTACCAAAGTGAAGAAGGTGGAGCGCAAGACGACAGCCAGGCGCACAGCTACCAGCAAAGCCATGGCCGCCAAGAAGCCGACCACTCGTAAAGCTTCAGCTTCCAAGAAGAAAACGACTGCCAAGCGCACAGCAAGCAGGAAGGCCACTGGAGTCAAGAAGGTGAAGAGGAGGACAGCGGCCAAGCGCACAGCAACCAGGAAAGCTCCAGCCAGCAGAAAGGGAAAGAGAACAAGCACGCGGAAGTGACAATTTGAGTGTCACTATCGGCTCCAGAGGGCCCTCCACTCCCAGGACCAAAGTGAGGAATGAGTTGATTTACGAGCCTCTCTTTGTCATTCTGAGCAAAGCGAAGAATCTCGGAGATTCTTCGTCGTCCCGACTCATCGGGACTCCTCAGAATGACATCAGGAATGACCTCGATAGCTTACAGCAAATGCACCGGGTCTATATCCACCGCCCAGCCCGGGGGTATCTCCAGGGAGGAGAAAAGGCGGGGCAGGTCCTCCCCCCGGACCAGGTTCTGCCAGCGGTATTTGCCCCGGAGGCGGGGGTAAAAGGCGGGGGAGGGGCCCAGGACCTCCGCCCCCGCCGCCCTTAGCTGCTGGCCCAGCCTCTCCGCCTCCTTCCCGGCCCGGGCCTGGCTGGGGCTTGAGTAGAGGAGGCGGGCCATCTGGGAGAAGGGGGGATAGCGGTAGCGGCGGCGGTAGGCCATCTCCTGCTGATAGAAGGCCCGGTAGTCGTTGGCCAGGGCGGCCTGGACGGCATAGTGCTGGGGCTGGTAGGTCTGGATGATGACCCTCCCCGGCCAGTCCCCCCGCCCCGCCCTCCCCGCCACCTGCATGATAAGCTGGAAGGTCCGCTCCCCGGAGCGGAAGTCGGGATAGGTGAGGCCGATATCCGCCAGAACCACGCCCACCAGGGTCACGCGGGGTATGTCCAGCCCCTTGGCCACCAGTTGGGTCCCGATAAGGATGGAGGCCTCCCGGCGGCGGAACCTCTCCAGGACCTCCTCGTGGGCCCCGCGGCGGGTGACGGCATCCCGGTCCCAGCGCAAAAGGCCCGCCTGGGGAAAAGCCTGGGCCACCTCCTCCGCCAGGCGCTGGGTGCCCAGGCCGAGGAAGCTCAGCCGCTCCGCTCCACAGCGGGGGCAGCGGGAGGGGAGGGGCTGTCTTGAGCCGCACTGGTGGCACTTTAGGCCCTCGGGATGGCGGGTGAGGGCCAGGGCGCAGCGGGGGCATTCCAGGACATGCCCGCAGGCGCGGCACTGGACCTGGGCCGATAGGCCCCGGCGGTTGAGGAAAAGGATAACCTGCTCCCCGGCCGGGAGGGCCTCGGCCAGGGCCTGGGAAAGGGCCCGGCTGAGGGGGCTGCGGTTACCGGCCTTTAGCTCCTGGCGCATGTCCACCAGCTCCATCCTGGGGAAGGCCCCCGGGCTGATGCGCTGGGGGAGCTCCAGCAGGCGGTATTCCCCCTTGAGGGCCCGAGAATAGCTCTCTACATCCGGGGTGGCACTGCCCAGGACCACCACCGCCCCCTCCCTCCGTCCCCTCTCCAGGGCCACCTCACGGGCATGATAGTAAGGGGTCTCATCCTGTTTGTAGGTCCACTCATGTTCCTCGTCCAGGACCACCAGGCCCAGGTCGGGGACGGGGGCAGAGACAGCGCTCCGGGTGCCGATGACCACCTGGTAAGCCCCCTCCCTTATCCCCCGCCAGGTATCAAACCTCTCCCCCTCACCCAGGCCGCTGTGGAGGAGGGCCACCCTGCCCGGGAAGCGGGAGAGAAAGCGCTCCACGGTCTGGGGGGTGAGGGCTATCTCCGGCACCAGCACCAGCCCCCGCCTCCCCAGGGCTGCTGCCCGGAAGAGGGCCTGAAGATATACTTCTGTCTTTCCGCTCCCCGTTACCCCGTGGAGGAGGAAGACGCCCTTCCGGGAGAGGAGGCCCTGGCGGATTTCCTCCAGGGCCCCATCCTGGGCGGGGGTGAGGGGCAGGGGGGGCTCGTGGGGGAAGACCTTCCCCGCCAGGGGGTCCCGCCTCACCTCCACCTCTATTCTTTCCACCACCCCCTTCGTAGCCAGCGAGCGCACCCCCTCTCCGGCTATTTCCCTCGCCTGGGCCAGGGTCATAGGCCCCTCCTTCAGCTTCTCCAGCAGGAGGGCCTGGCGGGGGGAGCGGGGGGCAAAGGAATCCACCTTGAGACAGAGGTAGATAACCTTTTTGGGCTTTTGGGTCTCCCAGGCCGGGGGGAGAAAGAGGGCGAGGGCCTGATAGAGGGGGGCAGAATAGCGCCAGGCAAGCCAGCGGCCCAGGGCCAGGGCCTCAGGCGAAAGGACAGGCCCGGGAGTGATGACCTCCACTATGAGCCTGGTATCGGCCACAGGCGAGGCGGGGACAAGCTCCAGGACGAAGCCCCGCAGGACCTGCCGGCCAAAGGGGACCCTCACCCCCTGGCCGGGCTGGACCTCCATAGAGGGAGGGATAGCGTAGGTGAAGGTGGCCGGCGAGCGAAGGGGGAAATCAACAGCTACCTGGGCATAGCCCACGGAGGACGGCGCAGCCTATCGCTCCCCGGCGGGTGTCTCGGCGGCCGCGGCCTCGGGGGCGGCCTCGGCGGGCAGCACCTCCTTGGGCAGATCCCGCCTTTCCTTTATCCTCCCCTTCCTGGCCGAGAGTCCCCTGAGGTAGTAGAGCTTGGCCCTCCTCACCTTGCCCCGCCGGAGCACATCCACCTTCTCCAGGGTAGGGGAATGGAGGAAGAAAGTGCGCTCCACCCCCACACCATAGCTTACCCGGCGCACAGTAAAGGTGGTCCTCTCCCCTCCCCGCTTCACCCGGATGACCACCCCCTGGAAGCTCTGGCTCCGCTCCTTCTCCCCCTCCTTTATCCGAATGGTGACCTTCACCAGGTCACCGGGGCGGGGGACCTCCATGTTAGGTCTGGTTTCCATCTCTTCCCTCACTAGCCTTTATTATTTCCAGAAACCGTCTATCCTCCCGGGTAAGACAGGCCTTCTCCAGAAGCTCGGGACGCCGCTTCAGGGTTCTCACCAGGGCCTGCTCCCGGCGCCAGCGGGCTATTTTAGCATGGTGGCCGGAGAGGAGTATTTCAGGCACCGTCCAGCCCCGGAAGTCGGGTGGGCGGGTATACTGGGGGTATTCCAGGAGGTCCCAGGTATGGGAGTCCTCCTCCAGGGCCTGGGGGGAGCCCAGGGCCCCGGGCTGGAGCCTGGCCACCGCCTCCACCACCACCATGGCCGCCACCTCCCCCCCACAAAGGACAAAGTCCCCCAGGCTTATCTCCTGGTCCGCCAGGTGCTCCCTGACCCTCTCATCCACCCCCTCATAGCGGGTGCAGAGGAGCAGAAGATGTGGCCTCCGGGCCAACTCCTGGGCCAGGGCCTGGTGGAAGGGGACCCCCTGGGGGTCCAGGAGGATGACCCAGCTCCCCTCCCTCTTCAGGGCCTCCACGGCCTCGAACAGGGGCTCGGGCTTGAAGACCATCCCCGGTCCTCCGCCGAAGGGGTAGTCATCCACCGTGCGGTGGCGGTCATGGGCAAACTGGCGCAGGTCGTGCACCCCCACCCTCACCAGCTCCTTTTCCCTGAGCTGGCCGAGGAGGCCCACCTGGAGGAAGCCCTGGAACATCTCGGGGAAGATGGTGATGATATCAATCTCCATCACTCCTTAGCCTCCCCCCGCAGCACCTCAATGGCATGGGGCAGGGCGGGGAGGATGGCCTCCAGCCCCTCCCTCACCCCCCGGGGGCTGCCGGGGAGGTTGATGATGAGGCACCTTCCCCTCACCCCCGCCACCCCCCGGCTGAGCATGGCCCTGGGAGTCTGAGAAAGCCCCCGCTGGCGCATGGCCTCGGCAAAGCCAGGGGCCAGTCTGTCCACCACCGCCAATGTAGCCTCCGGGGTGTGGTCCCTGGGTGAAAGCCCCGTCCCCCCCGAGGTCAGGATGATGTCCAGCCCAGCATCGGCCCAGTCTCTAAGCCTTTTCTCAATCATCTCCCTTTCATCGGGCACGATTTCATATTTTACAGCCTCCACCCCCAGGGGAGAAAGGAGCTCCCCTATCAGGGGCCCGCTCTCATCCGCCCTCTCCCCCCGGAACCCCCGGTCCGACGCCACCAGCACCCCGGCCTTAATCATGCCCACATATTATACTCGACCTGAACCTTATTGTCTTCGCAGTTGTTTCAAAACAGTTTAATCTTTTTTCTCATATGCTCGTCATCAAACTGAACCTGGAGATGGGTATTATGGACTAATTTTTAGATTATTCTTAAAAAGGTATTGACAAAGCGGGGACTAGGTGCTCTATAATTGGGCCGTTGTGTGGAGGGGAGGGGAAGGAGAAGGGATTTGGGGCTCCTGCAGTTTGTAGAGGTTTACGGCAACACCCGGGCCAAGCTCCGGGTGCTCTTCATCTTAGCGCGCCATCCTCACGCTCGCCTTGACCGCCGGACCTTTTCCCTCTCCCTTGAGGGCTATCCCCTGGACCTGGCCGAGGGCCTTGAGGAGTTGGTGGCCCAGGGGGTAGTGGAGGAGCACCCCCACTCGGGCGATTCCCTCTACTCCCTCACACCCGCCAAGAGGGAACCAGTGCAGGAGCTGGCGGATCTGGACCTGGGACAGGCCCAGATCCTGTCCCGCCTTGCGGTGAGCCTCAGGCTTACCCAGGTACCGGCTTAGAGAAATGAGGCTGATGGGCGCTGTCCACATACCCGTCCTCCTCCCCCAGGTCATGGAGGCCCTGCAGGTGACGAGGGGAGGGAGGTATCTGGACGCTACGGTGGGGGGAGGAGGGCATGCCCGGGCCATCCTGGAAGGGGGAGGCAGGCTCCTGGGCCTGGATGCCGATGCCGAATCGCTGAAGACGGCCCAGGAGAACCTTGGGGGCAGAGGAGATTTCTACCTGGTCCATGCCAACTTCAGAAACCTGGAAATGGTCTGCCACCTACACGATTTCGAGCCCCTGGACGGGGCCCTCTTTGACCTGGGCCTCTCTTCCCTCCTACTGGAGGAGGGGGGGCGGGGCTTCAGCTTCCTCAGGGATGAGCCCCTGGACATGCGCTTTGACCCCACCCAGGAGCTCACCGCCGCCCAGCTAATAAACTCCTCCTCACCCCGGGAGTTGGAAGAGGTCTTGAGGAAATACGGTGAGGAAAGACAGGCCCGGCGGATTGCCCATGAGGTTCTGAGGCGGCGCCCAATTCATAGCACCGTTGAGCTGGTCCAGGCGGTGGAGATGGCGGCGGGGAAGAGGCGGGGAAGGCTTCACCCCGCCACCCGGACCTTCATGGCCCTGAGGATTGCCACCAACCGGGAGCTGGAGAACATCTCCCTGGCCCTGCCCCAGGCAGTGAAGCTCCTCAGGCCTGGAGGAAGGCTGGTGGTTCTTTCCTACCACTCCCTGGAGGATAGACTGGTGAAAGAGTTCCTCCGCCGGGAGTCCCGGGCATGTCTCTGCCCGCCCCGGACCCCGGCCTGTATCTGTGGGCACAAACCCAGCCTTCGCCTCCTCACCCCCAGGCCCGTTATCCCTACCCCGGAGGAAATAGCGGTAAATCCCCGCAGCCGTTCCGCCCATTTGAGGGCGGCGGAGCGGGTGTAGAAAGGAGTTCGCATGAAAGTCTATTGGGCCGACTGTCTTGGAGGGGCATACCACCTGGCAGGAAGGTGCGCCAAGTGCTCCTCGGGGGTCATCTTCGTCACCTCCAACTCCCAGCAGTCAGGGATTGTGCAAGCCCCCTGCCTGGACTGCGGGGCCAAGCAAGCCCTCTATGTGCACCCGGCTGACCACCAGGCCTGGGCTCTGGCCGAAGCCGTAGACGTGGTCCCGGTCAAAGGGTAGAAGAGGAGGGTCTTTCAGGGATAAGGGATGAAACGAGTCAGTCTGGTGAGAGAGAAGAGGGGCTTCTTCCTTTCCCTGGTATATGGCCTGGGGATTCTCCTTATTATTTTCCCCGAGCCCATCAGCTCTATTCCGGGCTCCCTCATGGTGGCCTGGGCCCTGCACCAGACCCTAAGAAGGTGCAGAGGGGCCTACGGGGCCTGCCGTTGCGACTATCACCGCTACGGGCCCTGCCTCTTCTCCGGGTTTCCTTACCTTGAGGTCTGGGGCAGCCTGCCGCCCAAGAGAAAAATCGTCGTCGAGCGCGTGGCGGTCCTGTCCCGACCCGGAATCTTTCCCTTGCCACTAAGGGGAGTAAAGGCAAGATGAGAACCGAGCCCTATCCGTCCCAAGGTAACCCTACTCTAGAAAGGAGGAAATAGATGGCGAAAACAGTCTTCGCCGCCCTCGATGTGGGCACCACCAAGACTTGCGGCATCATCGCCAGCGCCGGAGACGCCGGCGCCTTTCAGGTCCTCGGGGTGGGGGTCTCCGCCACCAGGGGCCTGAAGAAGGGGGTGGTGATCAACCTGGATGAGGCCAAAAGTGCCATCCGGGAGGCAGTGAAAAAGGCAGAACATGCCAGCGGGATAAAGATGGAATCGGCCTATGTGGGGGTCACGGGCAAGCACATCTCCTCCCTCAACACCCGCAGCGCCGTGGCCGTCGGACGTGGGGACCGGTTGGTGAAGGGCGCCGACCTGAAGAGGGTCATGGAGTCCGCCCGGGAGATTGAGATCCCCAGCGACCGCAGGCTCCTCCATGTAATCACCCGCCAGTATATCCTGGACGGCCATGAGGGGGTGAGGGACCCAGTGGGGATGTCTGGCTTCCGCCTGGATGCCGATGCCCATGTGGTCACCGCCTCGGCCTCCGCCGTGCTCAATTTGGTCAAGTGCGTCCGGGGGGTGGGGGTGGAGGTGGAGGACCTTGTCCTGGAGCCCCTGGCCTCCGGTGAAGCGGTGCTGAGCCCCGATGAGATGGAGGCCGGGGTCATCCTGGCGGATATCGGAGGGGGCACCACTGACATTGCTGTCTGGAAAGGCGGCAGCGTCTGGTTCACCTCGGTCCTCCCCGTAGGGGGCTTTCAGGTCACCCGGGACATCGCCGTAGGCATGGGTATCCCCTATGAGATGGCGGAACAGGTGAAGGTGAAGTATGCCAACCTCACGCCGGGCACCGATGGCAAAGCAAAGGTGCAGCCGGCAGTAGTGGGCACGGACAACGGCCAGGAGATACTGCTCCAGGACCTGAACGACATCGTCCGGGCCCGGATTGACGAGCTCCTGCGGATGGTGATGATGGAGCTGCCCCGCTCGGAGCTTGCCGCCCTGGCCCCAGCCGGCCTGGTCCTCACCGGCGGGACCGCCAACCTGCCGGGGATTGAGGTCCTGGGCGAGGATGTCTTCCGCCTGCCGGTGCGGGTGGGGGCCCCCCAGGATGTCTATGGCCTGGCCGACATCCTCTACGACCCCGCCTATGCCACCTGCGTGGGCCTGCTCAAGTGGGGGGCCAAGAGGGCGGGGACCGACCCCGTCCCTGCCACCCCCCTGGAAGCCATGGGCAAGACCCTCCGCCACTTCATGTTCCGGGCACAGCAGACATTTACTAGAGCTAGACAGGAAAGGAGGTAGCTGTGGCAAAACAGATCATGGCTCCCAACGCCGCCCGGATAAAGGTCATCGGCGTGGGCGGGGGGGGCTGTAACGCCGTCACCCGCATGGTTCGGGATGAAATCCAGGGCGTAGAGTTCTACTGCCTCAATACCGATGCCCAGTCCCTGCAACTAGTGGACTGCCCCCATAAGGTCCAGATCGGGGAGAAGCTCACCCGGGGCCTGGGGTCGGGGGGAGACAACGCCATGGGCCAGAGGGCAGCGGAGGAAAGCCGGGACGATATCCGCGATATAACCGCCGGCGCCGACATGGTGTTTGTCACCGCCGGCATGGGCGGCGGCACCGGCACCGGCGCCTCACCCGTAGTGGCCGAGGCTGCCAGAGAAACCGGGTCCCTGGTTATCGGCGTGGTCACCAGGCCCTTCAGCTTTGAAGGCGCCCACCGCCGCATGGTATGCGAGGACGGGATAAACAGGCTTATGGAGCATTGTGATACTCTTATTATTGTTCCTAATGACCGCCTGCTCGCCCTCTGCGACACCAAGACCGCCGTGGACAATGCCTTCAAGATGGCCGATGAGGTCCTGCGTCAGGCGGTGGCGTCCATCGCCGAGGTCATCACCGTCCCCGGGATGATAAACCTGGACTTCGCTGACATCAGGTCAATAATGAAGGATGCCGGCCCCGCCTGGCTCTCCATTGGCAAGGGAACCGGGACCAACCGGGCCACCGATGCCGCCAAGGCCGCCCTGGCCAGCCCCATGCTGGACATCTCCATTGAGGGGGCCAAGGGCGTACTTTATACCGTCTCCGGCGGTTCCAGCCTCACCCTCCACGAGGTAAACCAGGCCGCCGATCTCATCAAGGGGGCCGTGGACCCCGAAGCCAATATAATCTTCGGCGTCACCTATGACCCCAAGATGGACAGCGAGGTGCGCATCACCCTGGTAGCCACCGGCTTCCGCACCAAAGCGGGGGGCACCGCTCCCAAGCCGGAAGACATAAGACAGCTTCTCAAGGAGACGAAGGAGGAAAGCGAGCTGGATGTCCCATCATTCCTGCGCCGACCATTAAGCCTACGCCGCCAGCAAATGCTCTCCAGGACATCCTCTGTTTCCAGCCGCACCCCCCCAGGGTCAATCTCCGGCCGCTGACCTCTCCGCCTCTGCCTCTGGAGGCCGGCCGCTTTCGCGGCCGGCCTCCTCGCTTTTTGACCCAACATTTTGATGTTTCCCCTTGACAGGCACAACATATTGTGGCCTAATGGGACAATGAGGTGTCCCTATTGTGGTGGAGCGGAGAGCCAGGTGGTGGACTCGCGGGAGGTGGGGGAGGGAATCAGGCGGAGGCGCGAGTGCCTGGGATGTGGGGCCCGGTTCACCACCCAGGAGCGGGCAGTGGCCAGGAGCCTTTATGTCATCAAGAGAGACGGCCGGCGGGAGCCCTTTCAGAGGGAGAAGCTCCTCACCGGGGTGCGCAAGGCCTGTGAGAAGCGCCCCCTTCCTACGGGGACCCTGGAGAAGATGGTGGACGATATTGAAGGGGAGCTCTACCGGCTGGGCAAAGAGGAGATTCCCAGCCCGGCCCTGGGGGATATGGTGATGGAGAGGCTGAAGAGCCTGGACCACATAGCCTATATCCGCTTCGCCAGCGTTTACAGACGGTTCACCGACCTCTCCGACCTCAAACAGGAGGTGGACAGCCTGGTGGGGACCCCGGTCCCAACTCAACTCCCCCTCCTCCCCGGCCCCCCACCCCGCCAGAGAAAGAGGGCCAGATGACCACCAGGAGACGGGCCCGAAAGGGTCTGGACAGGAATGAAATAGCCCAGCGCTTCTTCACCGAGGCCAGCGCCATGGGGATGGCGGAAAGGGACATGGTGGAGGAGGCCATCGGCCTCTTCATCGCCCGACACACCCTCCCCGGCTTTGAGGTGGAGGCCTGGCCTGAACCCCTGCCCGCCCAGGTCCACGCCCTCCTCCGGGAGGTCCAGGCCAACAAAGCCCCCCAGGCCCCCTCCCCCAGCCCCAGAATTATCCTTAAGGAGGAAGTTGTGGCCCAGGAAACGCTCGTCACCAAGCCCCCCCTGCAGCTCTCCAACACCGCCAGGAACGTACTGGAGAGGCGCTACCTGGCCAAGGACAGCCAGGGGAAAGCGATAGAGACCGCCGAGGAGATGTTCCGCCGGGTGGCCGGGAACATCGCCCAGGCCGAGCTCCAGTACAACCCCCAGGGAGATGTGGCACGCTGGGAGGAGGAGTTCTACCGCCTCATGACCAGCCTGGAGTTCCTGCCCAACTCCCCCACCCTGATGAACGCCGGAAGGGAGCTCCAGCAGCTATCGGCCTGCTTTGTTATCCCCATAGAGGACTCCATGGAGTCCATCTTTGATGCCGTAAAATACACCGCCCTCATCCACAAGAGCGGTGGAGGCACGGGCTTCTCCTTCTCCCGCCTCCGGCCCGAAAAGGACAAGGTTGGCTCCACCGGGGAGGTGGCCAGCGGGCCTGTCTCCTTTATGAGGGCCTTTGATACCGCCACCGAGGTCATCAAGCAGGGGGGGAAGAGGCGGGGGGCCAACATGGGCATCCTCGTTGTCACCCACCCCGATATCCTGAAGTTCATCACCGCCAAGGCGGAGCCGGGGGCCTTCACCAACTTCAACCTCTCCGTGGCCGTCACCAGAGACTTCATGGAGAAAGCCATGAAGGGCGAGGAATACGACCTCATCAATCCCCGCGACAGCCAGGCGGTGGGGAGGCTCAATGCTAAGGCGGTCCTGGACAAGATTGTGGAGATGGCCTGGAAGACCGGGGACCCCGGGATAGTCTTCATTGACCGGATAAACGAGACCAACCCCACCCCCCATCTTGGGCAGATTGAGAGCACCAACCCCTGCGGCGAGCAGCCCCTCCTCCCCTTTGAGTCCTGCAACCTGGGCTCCATCAACCTGGCCCGTATGCTCCGGGAAAGGGACAGCAGCTACGAGATAGACTGGGAGAAGCTGTCCAGGACCATAGATAGCAGCGTCCGCTTCCTGGACAACGTGATAGATATGAACCGCTTCCCTGTGGAGCAAATAGCGAAGAAGACCCGGGCCACCCGCAAAGTCGGCCTGGGGGTGATGGGCTTCGCCGATATGCTTATCCGCCTGGGCATCAGCTATGACTCCGAGGAGGCCCTGAAGCTGGGGGAGAAGGTCATGGCCTTCCTATCGGAGAAGGCCACCCGGGCCTCGGAGGGGCTGGCAAAGGAGAGGGGGACCTTCCCCGCCTTCAAGGGGAGCATCTACGACCGGGCCGGGATGCCCCAGGTGAGGAACGCCACCCGCACCACCATCGCCCCCACCGGGACCCTCTCCATCATCGCCAACTGCTCCTCGGGCATTGAGCCCCTCTATGCCCTGAGCTATACGCGCAATATCCTGGACAATGAGCAGTTCCTGGAGGTCCACCCCATCTTTGAGGAGGTGTCCAAAAAGGAGGGCCTCTACTCCCCGGAGCTCATGGCGGAGCTGGCGGGGGGGAAGAGCCTGCGGGAGATGAAGGGCATCCCGGAGCCGGTGAAACGGGCCTTTGCCACCGCCCATGACATCACCCCAGAATGGCATGTGAAGATGCAGTCGGCCTTCCAGCGCCATACCGATAACGCCGTCTCCAAGACGGTGAACCTGCCCCACACCGCCACCCCCGAGGATGTTTCCCGGGTCTTCCTCCTGGCCTACAAGGAGGGGCTGAAGGGCATCACCATCTACCGGGACCGCTCCAAGGACCGGCAGGTGCTGGCCACCCCTCAGGCGGAGGCTCCCCCGGAGGCCCGGGCCACCCGCCAGCCCCGCCAGCGCCCCAAGAGAACCAACGGCTTCACCGAGAAGGTGACCACCGGGTGCGGGAACCTTTATGTAACGGTGAACTCCGATGAGAAGGGGCCCTTTGAGGTCTTCACCTCCCTGGGGAAGGCGGGGGGCTGTGCCGCCGCCCAGCTTGAAGCCACCAGCCGTCTCGTCTCACTGGCGTTGAGGAGCGGGGTGGAGCCCGCCTCCCTCGTCAAGCACCTTAAAGGGATAAGGTGCCCGGCCATAACCTGGGAGGAGGGCCACGCCATCCTCTCCTGCGCCGACGCCATCGGCACCGTACTGGAGAGACACCTGTCCGGGAAGCAGGAGCCGCAGGCCAAGGGTAGCGCCACCCACACGGCGAACGTCGCACTCGGGGGGCAGGGCCAATGCCCCGACTGCGGCGGCATGCTCATCTACCAGGAAGGCTGCTTCGTCTGCCGCTCCTGCGGGTACACCAAGTGCTCATAGGTTCAGGTATATGGGCACAAAGCGCAAATGTGTATGATGCCTGCACGGATAGGAGGACAAGTGCTGAACCCAATTGAGAAGTTGGAGGCCTTCCGGAGCAAAAACGGGTTATCAAAAGGACAGCTTGCGCAAATGATGGGTATCCCCGTGAAGACCATTGAACCCTGGTTTTGCCCAGGGCCGTCCGGGTACATACCCGGTAAGAAGAACCTCAGGCGGATACAAGACTTCCTAGCTGATAAATTGCCAGAGGCAGTCAGGAGAGCAGAGACTACAGAACTGGAGAGAGAAGCCGAGCGACGCTCAGAGAAAATCAAGTATCTACTGCTATTGCTGGAAGACGAACTTAGGTGGTTCAAGGACACGCCACAAAAAGAAGCTAGGCAAGTGCTGCGAAGACAAATCTACTTTAATGATGTGGGCTACATCTCCAGTCTCCTCGGTATGTTAGGGGACGAAGAGATGTTTCAGCGGTGGAAGACCCTAACAAATTACCGGTTCAAAGGATTAAGAGGAGGGGGGGATGGGAAAAGTAAGAATTGAGGCAAACCTTGGTAATCTCCTCGCCTACATCGGTTCTCTATACCGAAACCCTGCTGAAGCCGCAAAAGAATATATCAGCAACGCAATCGACACGTGGAAGAAGGCCGGGGGAGACGTATCACGGCCATGTCATGTTGTGTTCCAGCTAAGCCGGAGCCGGATAGTTGTTGATTACGATGCGCCAGGCATGACGCAGGACGAGTTCAAAGCCGCTTTAAGAAGGGTGGCAGACTCAATAAAGAAGGGCGAGCCATCTGCCATTGGCGAGTTGGGAATAGGATTATTTGCCTTCAGCCAATTTGCCAACTGCGCCACCTTCTTTAGCAAGAAGGATAAGCATGGTCCCACTCTCAAAGTTGTTCTGCGCAAAGGCAGCGCCGAAGCAGAAATTGCAACAGCGATGAAGCGGGAAACGCGTCCAGAAAGAGGAATGACCATAGTATTCACCGGATTGTTCACCGACCCGCTGAGGCGAAGAGGACCGCTTTCAGCAGAAGTACTGCAAAGGTTCTTTTCAGAGAAGTTTGACCCCTATTTGAGGGAAGGCGGCTTACAAATATCTGTTGCCGCCAATGGGGAAAGGCTTGAGGTTCTGCCTCTCAATATAGATTTACCCAAGGTGGGCGTGGCTTTCGGCCAAGTACACCTCACTGGTGAGTGGCAAAAGAGCTTTGGCTGTCAATTCTGGTTTGACCCGTCCGGAAACGGAAGGGTTTTAATCCGCCATAAAGGCCTGGCGATTGTGGAGGACTTGAAAGACCTTCAGGCCTATGGCTTGCAGGAGAGCATCCTGGCCAGCGGCTTTGTGAGGGGAGACATAAATGCCGATTTCTTGAAGCCCCTGCCAGCGAGAGCCGGGTTTGAGTTGAATCGGGACTGGATATTGTTTCTGAAGGAACTGGAGAGGATTTGTCCATCCATTGAAGCCGAAGTTGAGCAGTTGAAAGCCGAAGTTGAGCAAAAATCGTTGACTACTATCCAAAAGCAAGCCATAGAAATGGCGAAGAGCATATTGAGCCAAGAAACCTTCAAGGACCTCGCACTTCTGGGCGGCCTAGTTAGGAAGCGCGGACCGAAGAAACTCACTGGCAAGTCGAGCAAGAAGGGGCAATTGACGGGCGAAAGGTCAGGGGACCCTGGCGCCAAGAGGGGGCCCGGGCTTCGCATTAAGTATCAGGAATTACCATTTGAGCAAGAAGCTTCCTTGCACAGCCGCTTCATAAGCGGCATCGTCCAAGTCAATACGCTGAACGCTGACTACCTAAGGGAAATGAAGGGCACCCCGAAGGACCAGCTAGCCTATTGCACTTTAATGATAGGCAAGGAGACCCTAACCTATAACAATAAGGAAGCCGATAGAGTGTTGGAGAAGCTACTGTCGTATCTCTTTCAAATCAAGTCAAAGGTCGGCACGTGGAGACCAGCGGCACGCCCCAAGAAGTCCAAACGCTTGGTCGCTCGCTCCCCACAAATGAAGTTGAACCTGCGGTAGTTATTGGGGGTGAAACCAAGCTAGCTCCCCTTAGCCGCCAGCGCTCCCTCCAGCCCTCCCCTCCATGCCCGCGCCATCTCTGCCAGGGGGAGGCTGACAGGACCTAAGCCAAAGCTGTCTCCACCTACCATCCCCAGCGGAATAAGAGAGACCTGATAGGCCGCGGCCAGGCGGCTCAGGGCAGGGGCTTGGCGGGGGGGGACGGAGACCACGACCCTGGCCCCGCCCTCGCCGAAGAGGAACTCGTCAAGACGGCCCTTTGGCTTAACCGTCCCCTGGAAGCCGATATTGCCAGCGATGGCGCTTTCCGCCAGGGCCACCGCCAAGCCGCCATCGGAGACGTCGTGGGCGGAGCTTATGAGGCCCCGCTTGATGGCCTCGCGCAGACATCGCTGGACCCTTTTCTCCAGGGCTAAGTCCAGGCCCGGCCTGCCGGCCACCAGGCCATGAATCAGCTCCAGGTACTCGCTCCCCGCCAGGCTGCCGCCCTCCCCCAGGAGAAAGACTATATCGCCCTCCTTCTTGAAGGCGTGGTCGGCCCGTTTTTCTATCTCCTCCAGGAGGCCCGCCATGCCCACCACGGGGGTGGGGTAGATGGCCTGGCCCCGGGTCTCGTTGTAGAGACTCACATTGCCGCTGATGACGGGGATGCCCAGGACCCGGCAGGCGTGGGCCATGCCCCGGATGACCTCCTTTAGCTGGTAGAAGACATCGGGCCTCTCGGGGTTGCCCAGGTTCAGGCAGTCGGTGATAGCCAGTGGCTCCGCCCCCACGCAGGCCAGGTTCCTGGCGGCCTCGGCAACCGCCAGGGCCCCACCCCGGTAGGGGTCAAGATAGCAGCACCTCCCGTTGCCGTCGGCCGTCAGGGCCAGGCCCTTCCCTGTCCCCTTCACCCGGAGCACCGCCGCATCCCCGCCGGGGGGAAGCACAGTGTTTATCATCACCTGGTGGTCATACTGTCTATAGACATATTCTTTAGAGGCGATATTGGGCGAGGAGAGGAGCCGGAGGAAGACCCGGCTGGCCTGCTCCGGCTTGAGGTCGGGGAGGGAACGGGGGTCAAAGGCCTGGAGCTTCTTGAGCCAGAAGGGCTTTCGCACCGCGTGAGTGTAGCTCGGGGGCTGGGTGAGGAGCCCTACGGGGACCTCAGCGATGGGCTTTGTCGCCTCCTTTATCCGGACAAGGCCGTCGCCCGTGACCCGGCCTATCTCGGAGCAGGGCAGGCCCCAGCGGGAGAAGAGGGCCTTTATCTTCTCTTCATATCCCCTCTTGCCGATGATGAGCATCCGCTCCTGGGACTCTGCCAGCATGACCTCGTAGGGGCTCATCCCCTCCTCCCGGCGGGGCACCTGGTCTATGTCTATTTCCACCCCACTCCCCCCCCGGGAAGCGGCCTCCACGGCGGAGGAGGTGAGGCCCGCCGCCCCCAGGTCCGCCATCCCCTCTATCCAGCCGGTCTCCGCCAGCTCCAGGCAGGCCTCGATGAGGAGCTTCTCCATGAAGGGGTTCCCCACCTGGACCGCCGAGCGCAGTTCCCGCTCCTCCTCAAAGGTCCGGGAGGCCAGGCCCGAGGCCCCGTGGAGGCCGTCCCGTCCGGTGTCAGCCCCCACCAGAAAGAGGGGGTTGCCCTCCCCCTGGGCACGGGCCCGCACCAGCTTTTCCTTTTCCATCAGCCCCAGGCACAGGGCGTTGACCAGGGGGTTGTGGGAATAGGCGGGGGAGAAGGAGAGCTCGCCCCCCACATCGGGGATTCCCAGGCAGTTGCCGTAGCTGGCGATGCCCCCCACCACGCCCCCGAAAAGGTAGCGGTTGCGGGCCTCGGCGAGGGGGCCAAAGCGGAGAGAGTTGAGGAGGGCGATGGGGCGGGCCCCCATGGTGAAGATATCGCGGACGATGCCCCCCACCCCCGTGGCCGCCCCCTGGAAGGGCTCGATGGCCGAGGGGTGGTTATGGGACTCCATCTTCATCACCACCGCCAGCCCCCCCCCGATGTCCACCGCCCCGGCATTCTCCTCCCCGGGTCCCACCAGGACCCTCCTCCCCCGGCTGGGGAACATCCTGAGGAGGGCCTTAGAGTGCTTGTAGCCGCAGTGCTCGCTCCACAGGGCCCCGAACATCCCCAGCTCCAGGGGGTTGGGCTCCCGGCCCAGGAGCCGGACTATCTCCCTGTACTCCCCCTCGGAGAGGGCTATTTCATCCAGGAACTCCTTAGATACCGTCATTCTCCCCATAACCGGGCAATTATAGCATTGTAGGCAACGGTTCCCGTAGCGACCCCTTTCAGCCCAGCCCGAATCTCCTGGCGGCCGCCCGGAAGCCTGCCAGCGAACCCTCCAGGGTGCGCTCCTCAACGCAGTAGGCGATGCGGAAATAGCCGGGGGAGCCAAATCCCCTGCCGGGAACGGTGAGAACCCGGTGCCGGGCAAGCTCGGCGCAGAAGGCAACATCATCCTCTATGGGGGCCCTGGGGAACATGTAGAAGGCCCCCTGGGGCTTAACGACTGAATAGCCCATCCCCACCAGGTGACCGTAGAGGAAGTCCCTTCTCTTCTGGTATTCCCCGGGGTCAACACTTATCCCCTGGAGGGCGGCCACCACCCGCTGCATGAGGGCAGGGGCGTTGACAAAGCCCAGGGTCCGGTTGCAGTGGCCCAGGGCACCGGCGAGCTCCTCCACCCCTTTGCAAACGGGGTTGACGGCGATATAGCCTATCCTCTCTCCCGGGATGGCCAGGTCCTTGGAGTGGGAGGTGACCATAATGGTCCGGGGGTGATTGTGGAAGACAGGGGGGCATTCCAGGCCATCAAATACCAGCTTCCTGTAGGGTTCATCGCTCACCAGGAAGATGGGGTGGCCGAACTGGGCCTCCTTTTTCTGAAGGACCTGCCCCAAACCCCGGAGGAGCTCCCCGGGATACATGGCCCCGGTGGGGTTGTTGGGGGAGTTGATAATGACGGCCTTGGTGCGGGGGGAAAGGCGGGCCTCCAGGGCCTCCAGGTCAGGGTAGAAGCGCTCATCC